>JBMOMI010000066.1:0-13064 GCA_049325235.1 Actinomycetota bacterium
ATCAGCCTCCTCCGAATCGCCGGCTGGACCAACATCGCCCAAGCGCTCCGACATCACGCCAGAGACACCACCCGGCCCGTCAACCTGCTGCTGACCTCATGAAACACGACTTTGCCGGAGCCCTGCGTGCGAATGGCATGTCTTGGTCAAGGCATGGCCGATACTGCTGTCGGCCTGGCTGTTGCCAGCAACGGGATGGGACTGGTCGTGGTGGGCACGAGCACCTTTCAGACGGAGGACGGGGGCCGGACATGGCGGCCGGTATGAGCGCGGATCCAGCCACCGAGACCGAGGTGGGCGTGGGCCCGGCCAGCGACATTGACGGCCGGGTGGTTCTCATCACCGGGGGCACCGGGTCGTTCGGGTCCACCATGGCGCGCCGCCTGCTGGCCACCGACGTGGCCGAGATCCGGCTGTTCAGCCGGGACGAAGGAAAGCACGACCGGCTGCGCCGCCGGTTCCGCGACCGTCGGATTCGCTTCTATCTCGGGGATGTGCGCGACTACGACAGCGTGGAACGCGCCAGTCGCGGGGTGGACTACGTGTTCCATGCCGCCGCGCTGAAACAGGTCCCCTCCTGCGAGTTCTTCCCTTTGGAGGCGGTGCGGACCAATGTGCTCGGCAGCGCCAACGTTATTGAGGCGGCGTACGCCTGTGGCGTTCGTACGGTCATCTGCCTGAGCACCGACAAGGCGGTCTACCCCATCAACGCGATGGGGATGACCAAGGCGTTGATGGAGAAGGTGGCCCAGGCGTCCGCCCGGAACACTGGGTCTGGGGGGACCACGGTCGCGACCGTCCGCTACGGCAACGTCATGTACTCCCGCGGCTCGGTTATCCCGCATTTCGTGGCGCAGGTCCAGGCCGGCCACCTGCTCACGGTCACCGACCCGGCGATGACCCGGTTCCTGATGACCATGGACGAGGCGGTCGGCCTGGTGGAGTACGCCTTCGTCGCCGCGCAGCCGGGCGACATCTTCGTTCGGAAGGCGCCGGCCAGCACGGTGGGGGATTTGGCTCAGGCGGTGTGCGAGGTGTTCGGTGGGGCGGCAGGCGTTGAAGTGATCGGCACCCGGCACGGCGAGAAGCTCTTCGAGACGCTGGTCAGCCGGGAGGAGCTGGTGCGGGCGGAGGACTGCGGGCCGTTCTTCCGGGTGCCACTGGACGGCCGCGGCCTCGACTACGACGTGTACGTCGAGGTCGGCAGCCCGCGGGAGTCGGGGGTGGCGGACTACACGTCGCACAACACCCAACGGCTGGGCGTCGAGGAGGTCAAGAAGCTGCTGCTCACCCTGCCCGAGATCCAGTCCGAGCTGACCGGCGCCGGCGAGCGCTGGGGTCAGGCGCTCGTGCCCTAGCTGATGGCAGCCTCGACCGTGGTCGTGACCGGTGCCGGCGGGTTCCTGGGCTGGCACCTGCGGTGCCGGCTGCGTGCCGTCTCGGCCCACGAGGTGGTGCCGGTGTACCGGGCGGACTGGTGTCCGGAGCGGCTGGCCCAGGTGGTGGCCTCGGCCGGCACGGTGGTGCACCTGGCGGGCGTGAACCGGGGGGCGGACGCCGACGTGGAGCAGGGCAACGTCCAGCTCGCCGAGGACCTGGTGCGGGCGCTGGACGAGGCCGGCGGACGACCGCGCCTGGTGTTCGCCAACTCGGTGCAGGCAGGGGCGGACACGCCGTACGGCCGAGGCAAGGCGGCGGCCGCCCGCCTGCTCTCCCGCTGGGCGTCGCAGCGTGGGACGCCGTTCGCCGACGTGGTGCTGCCCAACGTGTTCGGGGAGCACGGGCGGCCCTTCTACAACTCGTTCGTCGCCACCTTCTGCCATCAGCTGGTGGCCGGGGAACGGCCCCGGGTGGTCGACGACCGGACCCTGCCGATGCTGCCGGCTCAGTGGGCCGCGCAGGTGCTGGGCGAGGCGATCGACGGTGGGGTGGCGGGGACGGTGGACGCTCCCGCGCAGCGGCATGGCGTCGGGGAGGTCCTGGCTCGGCTGCAGCAGATCCACGCCCGGTACCGATGCGGGGAGCTGCCTGGATCGGCGGACCCGTTCGACCGGGCGCTGTTCAACACCTACCGGTCCTTCCTCCCGCCGGCGCAGTGGGAGCTCCCGCTACCGGTGCGCACCGACCCCCGAGGCCGTCTCGTGGAGTGGGTGCGTAGCCACGGCGGCAGCGGACAGGGGTTCGTGTCCAGCACCCGGCCGGGGCAGCGCCGGGGGGACCACTTTCACCTGGAGAAGGTGGAACGTTTCGTGGTGCTGAGCGGCCAGGGCCGGATCCTCCTGCGCCGGCTGCTGACCGACCAGATGGTCACCGTGGCGGTCGACGGGGAGAGGCCCGTTGCCGTGGACATGCCCACGCTGTGGGCCCACGCCTTGGTCAACGGGGGGGAGCGGGACCTGCTCACCATGTTCTGGGTCGACGAGCTCTACGACCCGCAGCGGGCGGACACCTTCCCGGAGCCGGTGGACAGCCAGCGATGATCAAGGTAATGACCATCGCCGGGACCCGGCCCGAGATCATCCGGCTGTCGCAGGTCATGGCCCGCCTGGACGAGGTGGTCGACCACGTGTTCGTCCACACCGGCCAGAACTGGGCGTACGAGCTCGGTGAGATCTTCTTCGACCAGCTGGGCATCCGCCGGCCCGACCACACGCTGCACGTCGACGTCGGGTCGCTGGGCCGCACGCTCGGGGACACGCTGGTCAAGACCGAGGAGGTGCTCCGGCGGGAGCGCCCCGATGCGGTGCTGGTGCTCGGGGACACCAACAGCGCCATCGCCGCGGTGATGGCGCGGCGGATGCACGTCCCCGTCTACCACATGGAAGCCGGCAACCGCTGTTTCGACCCCAACGTGCCCGAGGAGATCAACCGGAGGCTGGTCGACCACGTCGCCGACTTCAACCTCGTCTACACCGAGCACGCCCGGCGCAACCTGCTCGCGGAAGGGCTGCCTACCCGCCGGATCCTCCTGACCGGTTCTCCGATGGTCGAGGTGATCGACGCCTACCGGGACCAGGTGGAGGCCTCGCCGGTCCTGTCCGACCTGGGCCTGCGCCCGCGCGGGTACCTGCTGGCCAGCGCGCACCGGGAGGAGAACGTCGACGACCCCGACCGGCTGACCCGCCTGCTCGCCTCGCTGGACCGTCTACAGAAGGTGTTCGACCGGCCGGTGCTGGTGTCCACCCATCCGCGGACCCGGCGTCGGCTGGCCGAGCGCGGCGAGGGGGTGCCCACTACCGGGATCGTGTTCCACGAGCCGTTCGGCCTGGCCGACTACCTCCGGCTGCAGCAGCAAGCGTGGTGCGTGCTGTCGGACAGTGGCACGGTGAGCGAGGAGTCGGCCATCCTCGGCTTCCCCGCGGTCACGCTGCGGGAGTCGATCGAGCGGCCGGAGGCCCTCGACGCAGGGTCGATGGTCATGTGCGGGGTCGAGCCGGTGGCCGTGGAGCGGGCCGTCCGCCTGGTCACCGAGCAGTGGGCTCGCGGGGAGGTCGCTGCCCCGCCGGCGGAGTACCAGATCCGCAACTGTTCCCAGCGGGTGGTCAACTTCATCGTCTCGACGGTCGACAAGCACCATGCCTGGGCGGGCATCCGCCGGCCCGGTCGTTTCGCAGGGGAGGCGGAGGACTGATGCGGGTCGGGATCCTCAGCCAGTGGTATGCCCCGGAACCCGGCGGTGGCAGCATCCCGACGGTCCTGGCGAGGGGGCTGCGGGACCTCGGCCACGAGGTGACGGTGCTGACCGCGGTGCCCAACTACCCGCTGGGTCGGCTGTACGAGGGCTACGCGATGCGGCCGCACCAGATGGAGGAGCACGACGGCATTGCCGTGCATCGGCTGCCGTTGTACCCGAGCCACGACTCGTCCGTGGTGCGCCGGGTGGCCACCTACTCGTCCTGGGCCGGCGCCGCCGCGGTGGCCGGTCCGTGGTGCCTGCGGCATGTCGACGCGGTCTGGGTCTTCTACTCGGCGGCGACCGCCGGGCTGCCCGCCGGGGTGCTCCGCCGGTTGGGGAAGCCGGCGCTGCTCCACGTCCAGGACCTCTGGCCGGAGTCGGTCCTGCGGAGCGGCTTCGTCCGGGACGGGTTCGCCACCCGCGTCCTGGGCCAGACGATCCGGCTGTGGTGCCGGGGCAACTACCGTCACGCGTCGGCGCTGGCGGCGATCTCCCCGGGCATGCGGCGCACCCTCATCGAGCGGGGGGCCCGGCCGGACCGGGTGCAGGTGGTCTACAACTGGGTGGACGAGAGCGTCTTCCGCCCGGTCGCCTACGATCGGGCGCTGGCCGAGGAGCTGGGGTTCGCCGGGAAGGTGACCGTGATGTACGCCGGCAGCTTCGGCTACGTGCAGGGCCTGGACGTCGCGGTCCGGGCCGCCGCGTCGCTGCGGGACAGTCATCCCGACTTCCAGCTGGTGCTGCTCGGGTCCGGTGTCGCCGAAGAGCCGTTGCGGCGGCTGGTCGCCGACTGCGGCGCGGACAACGTGCGGTTCCTCGACCGCCGACCGGTCACGCAGATGGGCCAGCTGTACGCCTTGGCCGACGCGCAGCTGGTGTCCCTGTCCGACGACCCGGCCTTCGCCAGCACGATCCCCAGCAAGACCCAGGCGGCCCTGGCCTGCGGCGCCCCGGTGGTCATGGTGGCCGCCGGGGACGCGGCCGACCTGGTCCGCCAGGCGCGGGCCGGGTGGGTCTGCCGGCCCGGCCAGGTCGAGGACCTGGCGGAGGCCTTCGCGCGTCTCTGCCAGCTCCCCGCCGTGCGCCGTCGGGAGGTCGGTGCCGCCGGCCGGTCCTTCTACGTCGGGCAGCTGTCGGAGGCGGCGGCGGTTCGCCGACTGGCGGACACGCTGGCCCGCCTGGCCGGCCGTCCGGTCGTGGCGGCCGCATGACGGGCGCGGCCGTCGCCGTCGACGCGGCGGGAGCGCGGATGGGCGGGGCCGCCCGGTTCCTGGTTGAGCTGGACGGCTATCTCCAGCGGCGGGGGAGGGACGACGTCCTGGTCCTCGGCCGGGGACGTTCCCTGTCGCCGGGCTGGCTGCTGCGCCGGGAGCTGCCGGCGCGGACCGCGCTCCGGGTGGTGGCACTGAACAACGTCGGGTTCCTCGCGCCGGGCAGGGAGCGGTGGGTCCTGCTGCGCAACGCCTTGCACTTTCCCGCCCAGAGCAGGGGAGACACCCGCGAGTCAGACATGTTCGAACATCGGGCGCAGGCGCAGGTCGTCTACGCGATGGCCAAGCGCGCGGACGTCGTCGTCGTCCCGAGTTCGGGCATGGCCGAGCGGGTGCTCACCCTGCTGCCGGACCTCCGGCGCCGCCTGGTCGTGCGGCACCACCCGGTGACCCCGGTGACCCCGAACCCCCGCGACCCGACCCGAGCGGTGATCCTCGTCCCGGTGCTCTTCGCCGGCTACAAGAACATGGTCGAGCATCTGACCGCGCTGCTTGGCGCCCTGCAGGCGGTCGGCCGCATCGACGTCGCAGTGCAGGTCACCGCGGACGAGGCCGAACTGCGCGGCGTGGCCGGGCGTGAGGCATCCTTGGTGCCACTGGGACGGCCCTCGTACGACCGGCTGCGGCAAGCCTGGGCTCGCTGCACAGCGGTCTTCTTCCCGTCCCGGATCGAGTCCTTCGGCTACCCCCTGGCCGAGGCGCGGGCGGCCGGGCTCCCGGTGATCGCGCCGGACACGGCCCAGAACCGCGAAGTTGCCGGTCGCTGCCTCGTGCCGTACCGGACGGAGCAGCCGGGGTCGCTGCGCGAGGCCGTGCAGCGGGCGCTGCAGGAGGTCTTCGAACCGGATCCGGCACCGTTCGCGCCGGAGGGCTACTTCGACTGGCTGTTGGGTCGGGACGGTGCCGGGTGACCCGGCTGGGCCTCACGCCGTACGCCGGGGTGGCCGGTCCGCCGCCGCGCAGCGTTCCCGTCGCGGCGCTGGTGCTCACCTACAACGAGCAGGCCAACATCGCCCGCTGCCTTCGGTCGCTGGGTTGGGCCGAGCAGGTCGTGGTGGTCGACTCCGGCTCCACCGACGGCACCATCGAACTAGCCACGGCGATGGGCGCCGAGGTCGTGCACCATCCCTGGCCCGGGTACGGTGCCCAGCGGGAGTTCGCCCTGAGGTTGCCGCAGCTGCGGCATCCCTGGGCCTACTTCGTCGACGCCGACGAGTGGGTCAGCGACGGCCTGGCCGCCGAGGTCGCGAGCGTGCTGCGGCAGCCCACCTGCGACGCCTACGCGCAGCGGCGGCGCCTGGTGTTCCAGGGCCGGTGGATCCGACACTGCGGCTGGTACTCGGGGTCGTGGCTGGTGCGGCTGATGCGCCCCGACCGGGCCAGGTTCGACGCGGCGGCGTCGGGGGAGCGGGCGCAGGTGTCCGGACTGATGGGTCGGCTGCGCCACGACCTGGTGGACGAGGACACCAAGGGGCTGGCCGCGTGGCTGCACAAGCACGTGGCCTACGCCGAGCTCGAGGCGGCGGCGGAGCTGGGTCGTCCGGGTCTCGCCGCCCGCTGGGCGGCCCTCCGACGGTCCCGGGCTGAGGACACCCGGCCGTTGGCGCGGGCGGTCGCCAAGGACCTAGTCTACCCGGTGCTGCCCCTGCGGCCGCTGGCGATGTTTGTCTACATGTACCTGGTCCGGGCCGGGTTCCTGGACGGGGTGGCGGGTCTACGGTTCTGCCTCTACCACGCCTGGTACCGGATGACCATCCAGGCCCTGGTCGCCGAGCGGCGACGGGTCATGGGAGCCCGACTGCCGGAGGGGTCGGGTGCTCGGTCGCAGGGCATGACGACGAGGGAGCCAACGTGACCAGCGACGACACGCGGCCGGCGCTCTACGCGCGCTATGCCTCCTGGCACGCTGGCGTGTCGCCCAACGTCGCCGCCGCAGCCATCTTTCGGCGCGACATCCTGCCCTTCCTGCCCGCCGACCGCGGCGCCCGGGTGCTCGACGTCGGTTGTGGACAGGGGGACCTGGTCGCCGAGCTCCATCGCGCCGGGTACCTGGCGGCGACCGGGGTAGACATCAGCCCCGAACAGGTGGCCCTCGCGCACGAGCGGGGCATCACGGCGGTTCAGCAGGCTGACTACGCGACGGTTCTTGCCGAGCGCGAGGGGCAGCTGGACGTGGTCACGGCCACCGACTTCTTCGAGCACCTGACCAAGCCGGAGGTGGTCGAGGCCTTCCGCCGGATCCGCCTGGCGCTGCGGCCTGGTGGGTGCCTCATCGGTCGATGTCCGAACGCCGTCAGTCCGTTTGCCGGTAACTACCAGGAGGGCGACTTCACGCACGAGACGAGCTTCAGCGCGCGGAGCATCCGCCAGGTAGCCCTGGCGTCCGGTTTTGACGAGGTTATGGTCCGTCCGTGCCCGCCCGTGGCGCATGGTTTGCGCAGTCGTGTTCGTCGGGTGATCTGGGCGGGGTTCAGCGGAGTGTTCAAGCTTGCCCTGGCCAGCGAGACGGGTGTCCTCACCGGGCACATCGTGACCCAGAACCTGGTGTTCGCCGCCCGGCGACGTGAGGGATGGTCGGTCGGATGAGCAAGGTCGTCGTCGTCGGGCTGGGGTACGTGGGACTCCCGCTGGCCGTGCGCGCCGCCGAGGTCGGGTTCTCCGTCATGGGCATCGACGTGAACCCCTGCCGCGTCCGGTCGTTGCTCGCCGGTCGCTCCTACGTCGAGGATGTCGCGGAGGACCGGCTGACTGCGGCGGTGACCAGTGGCCGCCTCTCGGCCTCGACGAGCTACTCGGCAGCCGAGGCCTTCGAGGTGGCCGTGATCACCGTTCCCACGCCCTTGGCCGACCGTTCCCCCGACCTCTCGCACGTGGAGAACGCCGCTCGTGCCCTCGCGCCGTGGCTTCGCCCCGGTGCCCTGGTGGTCCTGGAGTCCACCACGTATCCCGGGACGACGGACACGGTGCTGCGCGACATCCTCGAGACAGGCTCCGGACTACGGGCCGGGCCGGACTTCTGCCTGGGCTACAGTCCAGAGCGCATCGACCCTGGGAACACGCGTTGGACGTTGGAGTCCACACCCAAGGTGGTGTCGGGGATCGACGAGAAATCGCGGATAGCGGCCGTCGACTTCTACGCCCGCATCGTGGACGAGGTGGTCCCTGTGTCGTCGACCCGGACGGCAGAGGTGACCAAGCTTCTGGAGAACACCTTCCGGCACGTCAACATCGCCCTGGTGAACGAGCTGGCCATTGTCGCCCGTGACCTGGACGTCAACGTCTGGGAGGTCATCGAGGCTGCTGCCACCAAGCCCTTCGGCTTCCTCCGGTTCACCCCTGGTCCTGGCGTGGGCGGTCACTGCCTGCCCATCGACCCGGTCTACCTGTCGTGGCAGGTTGAACGGATCACGGGTCAGGCCTTTCGTTTCGTCGAGCTTGCACGAGACGTGAACGAGGGGATGCCAGCCTACGTCGTGCAGCGTGTGATGCTCGCACTGAACCGCCGGGGCCTACCGGTTCGGGGCAGCCGGGTCCTGGTCCTGGGCCTGGCCTACAAGCGAAACAGCTCGGATCCGCGGACCGCTCCGGCAGGTGTGATCATCGACCTCCTCGGGAAGCTGGGCGCCGACATCGCGGTCAGCGATCCGCGGGTGCGCGCCGCGGACTGGCCACCGTCTCTTGCTCGGGTAGAGGCTTCGCCGGCGGAGGTGGCCGCCGCCGACGCCGTCATCCTGGTCACCGACCACGACGACTTCGACTATCCGATGATCCACCAGACCGCCCGGCTGGTGGTCGACTGTCGCAATCGCATGTCTGGGCCTAACGTGGACCTGCTCTGACCCGGGGATCTTGCAGCCGACGATGGATTTAGGGCTGTGTCTCACTACCGCAAAATCGCAGCGTCTCCGCTGAAGATTCGCGCTGTCCGCCTATTTGCCCACTCACGAAGCCCCGAGGATCACAGCCGACCTCCCTGACTTGAAGGCTAAGATGGACTAGCACTGTATGGGTGACACTTTACGTCCGCCGTGGAGGCGTGTCACCACGGAACACCCATCCCGAAGGACGGAAGAATATGGACGTGCAATGGGGACGGTATACGGCAGGTGCATACCCGTAGAAGTCTACTCGTGAGAAACCATTACTTCGAAAAAGTTCGACGATTGGATAGGTTCCTTCCGGACCCCAGAACCCTTGGGAGTCGTCCAGGATCACCATGCCGTCTGATGCCACGACCGTCAATGCCGTCTCAGCGCACTTCCTGCGGTCACCCCCATCGATTACTACAATATCAAACTCTCGTCCCCGGGGGTATGCCGCAAATTCGTCGGGATCTTCGCGAAGTACGCAGGTTACATGGTCGCGCACCTCCGGACACTTGAGCAGTCTTTGAAACCATTGTTCGTCGCTCTCAATGGTGAGAACCGCCTTGGCGCGTCTGGACCACCACAGCGTCGACTGTCCTCCACCGAACTCAAGAACCACTCGTGCCTCAAAGTTGAGAGTCGACAGAAAATCAATAGCTGGATATGTATACCACGGAAGTGGCTGCCCTGCACGATCCCTGGCTCGCCGGCGTAATGAGCTCGCGAAGTGCCCGCTTGACAAACTGAAGGAGATGGGGGTAAATAGACCAATACCAGCCCGTCTAGTCAAGTCCATGAGCCTGTTCACTCGATGATCCTCTCCTCGGGCAGATTAGGCGGGCCTTGTACATGCAGACGTCTGTTAGAGTGATCCGCTCGCTCCTCCCGACCCCTCGCCCAGCTCATCGCAGGGCTTGGGGTTCCCTGCTCTGGGTAACCACCTCTAGAGTTTGCAATTGTCGTATTGCTTTCCTGGATCTTGCGTGGAGCCGCATTGCCAGTTCTCTCACGGGTCCGTTGCCATGCGATGCCGGCAGCTATCCAATAGAGAGGCTGGATGCGTGGGTTATCCAGCGACTGATGCCCCTTAAGGAAGACAATACTCAATGCGATCACCAACAATATTGCTGCGCGACCCATCCCGTCAAGGTGGCGCAGTCTTCGAAATGGGCCTATGATCACAACGGCAAATACAGCGGCGTAGAGCAGGACCCCCGTGACTCCGATCTCAAGCCAGGCCTTGGCGAGTCCTCCCTCTGCGGCGGTGAGGACTCTTCCTTGGAAAAGGTACAGGTTGTACAGACCGCCGTTGAAGTATCCAGGGAGCGGAATAGCACCGAACTGGACTAGACCTTGCGTGGAAGTGCCAATCCCTTGTCCAACTAATGCAAAGGGATGGAGCACACTGAACATGCCTGTGAGGCGGCTGAGAACCTCTGACGAACCGACCGTCAAGAAGGGTACTAGTCCGTCCGTCCCCGCTGAACCGACCAGTGACGCGCTTCCGACCACCGCCAAGACAACTGCCGGTCCTAGGCCAGCGCTCTTTCTGGCGAGAGGATGGTTACGTGCTTTGAGTGAATCTAGGTACCTCAGCAGGCCAAAAGCAACAAATCCGGCTAACGCAGCCGCAATAACCGTCCGGCGTGCGGTGGACAGAAGCCCAACGGCTATTGCAGCTCCGAGCAGGGCCTGCGCCGGACCAAGGGCGTGCGTGGATAGCGAGAGACTGGCCAGCCAGGCGAAGAGAGAGACAAGCAGAATCTCGGCAGCCATCTCTCCGCTTACAAAGATCGAGGGGGACAGGTAGATGTTGCCCTCCAAGAAGCTATGGAAGGCCGCGTCTTCGGCAACTGGGCGCAATACGACAGGGGCGGACGGTCCTAGTACCGAACTAATGATAGCGCCGACCCCGACCAGCGAGCCCACGATGGAGACGACCCTCAAGAGAGTTGTGAGGGCAGTGCCACTTTCGGCAATCCGGATTCCCGCATAGACCAGCGGAACGAAGAAGACGTAGGTTGCCGTTCCCAGCGCCACCATCACTAACGGAACCTGTGTCAGCACTGCGTTCACGAGACACCAGGCAGTCAGTGCAATGAGGAGGATGGGTAGGAGAGGGGGGCCAGATGGACGGTTGCCCCGGCCAGAAAGGAGAAGGGATAGGAGAATAATTCCGGTCGCGACATAGATGAGGAGTATGAGGGGTGCGTCGACCAGCCCGAGCTTGCGTACTGGGTCCACAAGAAGGATGGCAGCAAACAATGCGGCAAGAGGTCTCAGCCCCGATCTGTTGCCCCGGCGAGACGCCAAGTCCTGCTTCCTCATCTGTCCCATACTGCGCTAGCGTGCGTCTATCACGGGTCGAGGGGCGACGCCGGATCGAAGGTACCGGAGTGCCCGTCCCGCAAGGGAACAGCGAGCCCGGAACTGTGCAACGACGAACCGCGCGGGCCGCACGACCAGTTGGCGCTTCAACGGCTCAGCCGTCAGGTAGTCCGCCAGCTCTCGGGCCACTCGCCGGATAGCGAGGCTTGCGGCGGTCATCCGGTTCTCCGCCAGGCCCAGGCTTGCCAGGTCCAGGTCACGGCGTACGACGCGGTTGATGCGATAGCCGCTCCTAGGACGCCGACGAGGGGCAGCAGGATCCCGAGGGCGACGACGGTGACTACGGCGCCGGCTAGCTGGGCGTGTGCGACGCGCCAGGGGGAGTTCCGCGCCCGGAGCAGGTCACCCATTACCTGACCGGTCGCCAGGAAGAAACCGCCTGGGGCGAGGACCCAAACAAGTGGGGCGGCTGCCGCGAAACTCGGACCGAAGATGGCCGGGAGCAGCCACTGCGCGGTCCCCGCCAGGGGGAGCAGGATCGCGGCGGCCACGACACAACTCGCCAGTATCGATCTCCGCTCCAGTCTGCCGGCTGTGGCAGCTGCGTCGGACTGTCCGGCCAGACGTGGAAAGGCGACGTACCCGAGAGCGGCTACGACCGGAAAGGCGAGGGAGGTCAGCGATACCGAGACGGCGTAGCGGCCGAGGTCTGCGGCGGGGACGGTCAGGGACATGACCAACTGGTCCAGGCGGGTGTTCATGGCGGAGGGTGCAGTCGCGGTGAGCTGAGCGATGCCGTAGCGCAGCAGGCTGGGCATGCGTCTCCGATCGGCATGACCCGGGGCCAGCCCGGACCGGGTGCAGGCCAGGTAGGCCACTCCTGATTGCACGACGATCGAACTGGCCAGGACCAGCAGCACCGTGGACAGTGTCAGGGTGCCGGTCAGGGCCAGGGTCAGCACGGCCAGGAAGAACAGTGCCGGTTGGGCCGTCCGGACCACGTTCCAGCGCGTGACATGGCGCGCCTGCAGGGCGAACACGTAACTCGCGCCAGCGAGGGCGGCGAGGCACACCCCGAACATCACCTGGTAGCCGAACGTCAGGGTTGGCCGGCTGTGTGCCAGGGCGGGGGCGATGAGCAGACCGATAGCGGTGATGATCAACCCGCTCGTTAGCATGAGGGAGCGGGAACTGGCGACGTAGGTGCGGGCCCGTAGCGGATCCCGGGCGACGTGAAAACAGGTCGCCGCCCCCTGACCTAACTCGCCAACGACGAGCGCCAGGCCGAACCAGGCGACGACGGCGGCATACTCTCCCCGCGGGCCCGCGCCTAGGTAACGGGCCACAAGCAGACCGGCACCGGCACCGAGGACGGTGGCGAGGATATTGAAGAGCCCGGTCTGCGCCACCGTGTGCCCGAAACTGTTCCGGCGCAGGGCGGCCGTCATGCCGCGGCCACGGTGTGCCAGGGCTACCATGGGTGCCTTGCCTGTGACGCGTTCGCCGTCGAGCTCCGCTTCCTGGACGTTGGGATCGGCGGCGGGCTCGCGGCCGGGTACCGCGGGCTCGACCCAAACCCACAGGGGCTCGGTCGGTCGGTGGCTCACGGGAGCACCCTAGACTCGGGCTGTTCTTGCCGCCAGCGGTCCAGTCCCTTCCCAGGAGCGGAGCGCCCATGCGTCTCGGCGTGATCGACCCCGACCCTCACTACGCCTGCGTCAACATGGTGGCGAACGCGTTCCCAGAGGCCAAGCTGCGCTACCTTCCACCGGGCTGCAACCGGGTATGGCACCGCTCCTTCGACGCCGTAGGGCCTGAGCCTGACTTCGCCGTGGTAAGCAACCCATACCCCGGCCGTACCGTACTACTCAATCGCCTGCTTCGTGATGGGCTTGCCCTGGCCCTCTACAGTACTGACGCTTG
>JBMOMI010000067.1:0-13033 GCA_049325235.1 Actinomycetota bacterium
AGAACGCCACCGCCGAGAGTGAGCACGAGCCCCGGGCCGGGCACCCAGCCGGTCAGCCCCACCAGGCCGGTCAGGTGAAGCACCTGCCACACCGGCAGGGCGACGGCGGCGACGGCCATCACCGCGGCGTGCACGCCTGCCACCTTGGGTGCCTTGAGGATCGCGCCGGCGACGCCGAGGAAGGCCGCGTACATCGTCCACAGGCCGGCACCCCGGACGCCGGAGACGTTGCCGGCCGCGGTCGAGACCCAGGGCAGGAAGGCGCCGACGAGGACCATGAGCGCCGCACCCAGCAGCTGCCGGCTCGCCCGGCTGCGGCGGACGGCGGGGCGGCGGGTCGTCGGGCTCGAGGGCACGGCGTCCATGAAGCAGCACAGTAGACGCCGGGGAACGCCTGCGGTGACCGCTGGGCGCGCATGACCGACCGCCCGGCGATTCGAAGTGACGTGGCTCACGTGGAGTGCTTGACCCGCCCCCGCGCCTTTGTTTCGCTCCGGTCCGGGTCCGACTCACCGACGGGAGACCGTGATGGACGAATCGCAACGCCGCGCCTACTGGCGCCGAAACCTCCGACTCATGGCCGTGCTGCTGGCGATATGGGCGCTGGTGTCCTTCGGCGCGGGCATCGTGTTCGTCGAGCCGCTCAACGAGCTGAGCCTCCTCGGCTCGCCGCTCGGGTTCTGGTTCGCCCAGCAGGGTTCGATCATCACGTTCATCGTGCTGATCGCCGTC
Organism: Actinomycetota bacterium; assembly: GCA_049325235.1. Classification (GTDB taxonomy): domain Bacteria; phylum Actinomycetota; class Actinomycetes; order Actinomycetales; family SCSIO-59966; genus SCSIO-59966. The sequence goes on from JBMOMI010000067.1 coordinate 733, forward strand.
TACGTGTGGCGGATGGACAAGCTCGACGACGAGTTCGGCATCACCGAGTACGAGGAGGAGGTGCACCACTCGTGAGCGACATCCAGCTCTGGACCCTCGTCTTCGTCGTCCTCACGTTCGGGCTGTACATCTACATCGCCTACGCCAGCCGGGTCAGCACGACGTCCGGCTTCTACGTCGCCGGCGGCGGCATCCCGGCTCCGGCCAACGGGGCGGCGATCGCGGCCGACTGGATGAGCGCCGCGTCGTTCATCTCGATGGCGGGCATCATCGCGTTCGCGAGCAACGGCTACGCCGGCTCGGTGTACCTCATGGGCTGGACCGGGGGCTACGTGCTGCTGGCGCTGCTGCTCGCGCCGTACCTGCGCAAGTTCGGCAAGTACACGATCCCCGACTTCGTCGGTGACCGGTACAACGAGACCGCCCGCCTGATCGCGGTCGTGTGCGCGATCGTCATCTCGTTCGTCTACGTGGCCGGCCAGATGTCCGGCGTCGGTGTCGTGTTCCAGCGCTTCCTCGGGGTCGGCACGACCACCGGTGTGATCATCGGCATGGTGATCGTGTTCTTCTACGCCGTGCTGGGCGGCATGAAGGGCATCACGTGGACGCAGGTGGCGCAGTACAGCGTGCTCATCGTCGCCTACCTCATCCCCGCGTTCGCCATCTCGCAGAAGCTCACCGGCATCCCGGTGCCGCAGATCGGGTTCGGGCAGCTCCTGGACGAGCTGAACGGCCTGCAGGAGGACCTGGGATTCGCCGCCTACACCGAGGCGTTCACGCAGACCAGCATGCCGAACATGCTGCTGATCACCGCGGCGCTGATGTTCGGCACCGCCGGCCTCCCGCACGTCATCGTCCGCTTCTACACCGCCAAGAGCGTTCGTGCGGCCCGGTTCTCGGCGCTGTGGGCGCTGTTCTTCATCGCTCTGCTCTACACGACCGCCCCTGCGATCGGCGTGTTCAGCAAGTACAACTTCATCGACCAGATCGACGGCACGCCGGTCGACCAGCTGCCGAGCTGGTTCACGAACTGGGCGGACGTCGGGCTCATCACGTTCACCGACCTCAACAACGACGGTGTCGTGAACTACGTGGCCGGTGAGGCGGGCGAGCTGGTCGTCAACAACGACATCATCGTGCTGGCGACCCCGGAGATCGCCGGCCTGCCGGCGCCGGTGGTGGGCCTCGTGGCCGCCGGCGGCCTGGCCGCAGCCCTGTCGACGGCGTCCGGACTGCTGCTCGTCATCTCCTCCGCGGTCGCCAACGACGTCTACTACAAGAAGATCAACCCGCAGGCCAGCGAGGCCCGCCAGCTGATGGTCGGCCGGATCGCCATGGCCGGTGCGATCGTCGTCGCCGGGTACCTGGGCATCAACCCACCGGGCTTCGTGGCGCAGGTGGTCGCGCTGGCGTTCGGACTGGCGGCATCCAGCTTCTTCCCCGTGCTGGTGCTCGGCATCTTCTGGAAGAAGACCACAGCCGCAGGTGCGGCGGCCGGCATGATCGCCGGCCTCGGCACCACGTTCCTCTACATGCTGTGGACCATCGACATCTACGGCAACAGCGCCGGCATCCTCGGGATCCCGGAGACCGGGTTCGGCACCATCGGCATGCTGATCAACTTCGTCGTGACGATCGTGGTCTCGCAGTTCACGCGCAAGCCGTCGGCGCTCATGCAGGAGCTCGTCGAGGAGATCCGCTACCCGGGCAAGACCCGGCTGGTGGCCGCTCACGCCGAGGGACACATGGAGGACGTCGCGCCGGGGGAGGGCGAGCAGCCGCCGCCGGGACCGCGCCCGCACTGAGACCTCCCGCATGGCCGACCGGGGCCGCCCGCCACCGCGCGGGCGGCCCCCGTCGTGGGAGCCGAAGGACCCTGTGGCGCACCGCCTCACCTGCTGTGCAGTGGAGCGACCGGACGCGGGAGGTCGCTGTGGAGGGTCGGCGCATGAAGCCGGTCGACGCCATGTGGTTGCGGGCGGACCGGCCCGAGAACCTCATGGTGGTCGACGCGCTGCTGTGGACCGACCGACCGGTCGACGCCTCGGCGCTGCTCGACGTGGTGTCCGAGCGTTTGTGCGTGTACCCGGTGTTCTCCGAGCGGCCGGTGGAGCCGGCCACCCCGTTCGCGCGACCGCGCTGGGTGCCCGACCGCACGTTCCGGCCGGACCGGCACGTCGTCCGCGCCCGCCTGTCGGAGGGCGCCGGCGAGCAGGGCCTGCGCCGCTACGTCGAGGACCAGATGTCGCGGCCGCTGCCGAGGGACCGCCCGCTGTGGGAGATGCACCTCCTCGACGGCTGCGGTGAGGGGTCGGCGGTGGTGTGCCGGTTCCACCACTCGCTGGCCGACGGCATCGCCCTGGCCGAGGTGCTGATGTCGATGACGGACCCGGCGCCGGGCGCGACGCGGCGGCCGGCGCCCGCCGCGCGCCGTCCCGCGCGCTATGGCGGGCAGCGCACCCGGCAGGTCCTGCACATCGCCGACAAGCTCGTCCTGGGCCACGACCCGCGCACCGTGCTGGCCGGCCCTCCGGGGGTGGCGCGGCGAGCCGCGTGGTCCGGTCCGGTCCCGCTGGCGGACCTGAAGGGCCTGGCGCACGGCTTCGGCGCCACCGTCAACGACGTCCTCGTCACCGCCGTCGCCGGAGCCGTGGCCCGGTACCTGGGCGGCCGCGGGGAGACCCTGGTGGACCTGACGACGATGGTGCCGGTCGACGTCCGGCCGCCGGGCGTCCCGCTGCCGCTGGAGCTCGGGAACCGGTTCGCCCTCGTCCTGCTGCGCCTGCCGACTTCGCAGCGCGACGAGGTACTCCGGCTGCTGGAGACCGCGCGCCGGATGGACGCGATCAAGGACTCCCCGGAGGCGGTGATCACCTTCGGGCTCATCCGCGCCATCGGCGTCCTCGACCGGCGGCTCGCGCGCCTGGCCGTGGACTTCTTCGCCGCCAAGTCGTTCGGCGTGACGACCAACGTCATCGGGCCCGGCGAGCCGCGGACCCTGGCCGGTGCGGGTCTCACCGGGGTGATGGGGTGGGTGCCCGGGTCGGGACGGCACACGCTGGGCTCGTCGATCGTCAGCTACGCCGGCGACGTCCGAGTGGGGTTCAAGGCCGACGCGCGTGCGGTGCCGGACCCCGCGGTGCTCGTGCACGGGGTCGACGACTGCCTGGCCGAGCTGCGTCGCCGTGCCGCCGTCGAGGCGGCCCGGCTCACCGGCCCGGCGCGAACGCCCGCAGCACCTCCTCGGCGTGCTCCCGAGACGCCTGCGGGTCCGCGTCCGGCGAGCCCACCCGCGGGTCGAAGTTGAGGTCGAGGAAGACCTCGGTCACGCCCCGGCTGCCCAGCCAGCCCAGGTCGTCCCGGACCGCCTCGGCGCTTCCCGTCAGCAGGCGACGGGCGCCGTCCCGGGAGCGCCGCTCCTCGCCCAGGTGCACCACGCCGCGGACGACGTAGCGCAGCGCGCCGGGGTCCCGGCCCGCCTCGGCGGCCGCGGCGGCGACGGTGGCGATCGCCTCGTCGATCCGCCGCAGGTCGTGCCGGCTCGCGCTGATCCACCCGTCCGCCAGGCGGCCCGCGCGGCGCAGGGCCGGCTCGACGGTGCCGCCGAGCAGCACCGGTGGGCCCGGCACCTGCACCGGCTTGGGCTGCACCAGCGCCGGCGGCACGGAGCAGAACGCACCCTCGAAGCGCACGGGGTCCGGCCCCCAGGCGGCCCGCAGCACCGCGACGGCCTCCTCCAGGCGGGCTACCCGCCGGTCCGGCGGCACGCCGAGAGCGGCGAACTCCTCCGGAGCCCACCCCAGGCCGAGCCCGACGTCCAGCCGGCCGCCGCTGACGACGTCCAGGCTGGCCAGCTGCTTGGCCAGCAGCAACGCCGGGCAGAACGGCGCGTTGACGACGGCGATGCCCAGACGGGCCCGCTCGGTCACCGAAGCCACCGAGGCCAGAGCCACGACCGGGTCGAGCACCGACCGGTACCCGGCCCCCCAGTCGCCGGTTGCCGGGTGCAGCAGCCGTTGGAACGCCCACAGCGACGTGTAGCCCAGCTCCTCGGCCAGACGGCTCACGTCACGCATCACGCCGGGTGTCGCCCAGCTGCCGGAGACCGGCAGGCCGAAGCCGAGCACCGGGCGGCTCATGCTGACCTCCTTGCTCCCGTCAGCTGTCACGGACGCGGCGGCGCATGGTGACCACCGTGCCGTTGCGTGACGTCACGTCCACCCCGTCCATGAGGCGCCGGACGAGGTCGAGGCCGTGACCTCGGTACGGCTGGCTGGGGGAGGGGTCCCACCGTCCGGGGTCCTCGACGCGGACGTCGACCACCCCGTCGTGCAGGACGGCGACCAGCCGCACCTCGCAGTCGAGCAGGTCGCGGCAGCCGTGCTCGAGCCCGTTGGCGACCACCTCGGAGCACGCGAGCACGACGCGGTCCGCGACGGGCGGGTCTGCTCCGTGGCTCGCGAGCCAGTGGCCCAGCGCCTGCCGCATGTCCCGCAGGCGCGGGCTCTCGGTGGTCACCGTGTACCGGAAGACGGGGAGGCGCGCCGGCGGCTCCGACGGACTGCGTGCTCCGTCGGTGCTACCCAGGGTCTCGGGGTGCGCCACGCGGCGAGGCTAGGGCACGCGCGGCGTGATCGCCCGTCGTCGCCTGTCCGCGGCACCCGGCGAGTGGTCCGTCACAGCCAGCGACCAAGGGGCTGCACGGATGCCTCGAGTGCCCGGCGCGCCGGTTTCCGGTTGCGCCAGCGGGCCAGGTCGATCTCGCGGCACCGTCGCAGGTCGTCGTCGAAGTGCTGGCGCAACGTGTGCACGGTGCGGTCGTCCAGGACGACGAGCGCGACCTCCTCGTCGTGGTCCAGGGACCGCCGGTTGACGTTGCTGGAGCCGACGAACGCGCACGCGGAGTCGACGAGCATGACCTTCGCGTGCAGCATCGTGGGCTGGAAGCTCCACACGCGCACACCCATCTCGGTGAGCGCGGCGTACGTCGACTCCGCAGCCAGCTGCGAGACGCGCTTGTCCCAGTGCGGCCCCGGCACCATCAGGTCGATCTCGACGCCACGGGTGCGGGCGGCGCGGAGCTCCTCGAGCAGTGCCCGCTCCGGCGCGAAGTACGCCGTCTGCAGCCGGATGCTGGTCCGTGCCGACCGCACCAGCACGAACCAGGCTCGCTTGAGGTCGTCGTAGCCGATGCTGGCCGAGCCCCGGACCACCTGCACGACCGCCGACCCGGGTTGTGGCTGGTCGGGGAAGCGGTCCCGCTCGTCGTAGAGCGCCGCGCCGGTCTCCGCCCAGTCCTGGGCGAACGCGGCGGCCAGCCCGTCGACGACCGGGCCGCGCAGCCGGAAGTGGGTGTCGCGCCACTCGCCGGGGCGCCGTGCGTCCCCGCACCACTCCTCGGCGATGCCGACGCCGCCGGTGAAGGCCACCTCCTCGTCGCAGATCAGTACCTTCCGGTGACCACGGTGGTTCTGCTTGAACGGCGACTTCACCCACGGCTTGCGGAACCACTGGACGTCGACGCCGCCGGCTTCCATGAGCTCGACGCAGCCGTCCTCGATGTGCCAGCCGCCGAGCGCGTCGATGAGCACCCGGACGCGTACACCGGCCCGGGCCCGGCCGGCCAGGGCCTCGGCGAACTCCCGGGCCGGCCGGCCCTTCCAGTACACGAACGTCATGAAGTCGACGGTGCTGTGCGCGCCGCGGATCGCCGCCAGCATCGCGGGGAAGATCTCGTCCCCGTTCCGGAGCACCTCGACCGCGTTGCCCTCGGTGAACGAGACGCCGACGAGGCACTCCAGCCGCCGGCGCAGCGACTGCTGCTCGGGAGTCACGTCGTGGCCCCGCTGCTGCCGCGGGAAGTCCCGGCGAGCCACTCCTCGAACGTCGGACCTCTCAGCAGGGCCTGTCGTCCCGGCAGGAGCGCGCCCCTGGACTGTGCGCGGCCGATCCGGCCGGGAAGTCGGGGCGTGAGCAGCAGCCGACGTTCTCCCGTGCGCCGCAACAGCTCTCGCGCCAGGTCGGTCAGCTGTCGTGGCTCGGGCCCGCCCACCTCCAGGTGACCGCCGGGCGCCGCGCGAGCGGTGTCGGCGAGCAACTCGCCCACAACGGAGGCCGCGACCGGCTGGACCAACATGCGCGGTACGACCGCGGCGCGCCCGACCCGGACCCGGCTCAGCGTCTGTTGTACGAACACCACCGTCTCCACGCCCTCCAGGGCGGGGGCCAGGCCGACCCCCGTGGTCAGGTCGACGCCGCGGGAACGGGCGATGACCACCGGTTCGTCCCCGCCCTCGCGGACCGCCGAGACCACGTGGCGCCCGACAGTCCCGGTGCCTCCGAGCACGGCGATCCGCATGACCGGTCAGTCTGGCGCAGAAGCCCTGTACTCGGCAGCCGGATCAGTCCGCCAGCAGGCCTGCACGGGGGCGGGCGACGCGCTCGGCGCGAGTGGCGATCCCGGTGAGCATGCGGTGCGTCATCAGGGTCGTGACGGGCCGCATCAGCTCGTCGGTGACCCGCTGCGCGGTACCGGCCCGGCCTGGGCGCAGGTGCTCCCGCGAACGGGCGAGCAACCGCGTCCGGCACCCCTCCTCCGGCAGCAGGTGGAACGACCAGACCGCCCGCCAAGGGTGTTCCGGGGGCGACTGCAGCAGGACCAGCGACCGCCCGGGATCGAGCTCGACCACGGGGAGGGAGTAGCCGTCGGGCAGCGGTCCCCATCCGGCCGGGACGAGCACGACGCGGTCACCCACCCGGAGCTGCCACTCGGGCCGCACCTCGTCGGCGTTATGGATCTGCAGGCCGACGAGGTTCTCGAGCCGCTGGTAGCTGTACAGGCCGCCGCGGTCCTGCCCGATCTGGGCCAGCCAGGACCAGACGTCCTCGGGTGCCGCGTGGACTGTAACCGCCAGTGTCGACGTCGCGGCCGGTTCGGCGACCAGCTCGTCGCCCGGCAGGACCGCCAGGCGCTCCTCGCGTCGGGCGCCCCAGTCGCGCAGGTGGTGGCGTCCCCAGGCCGCCAGCCCGAGGGCGCCGGTGGCTGCGGTCGTGGTGGTCGGCGTGACGATGCGCATGCCGTTACGGTCTCGCCGCTCGCACGGCGGGGCTAGGGCCGAAAGGTGCTCACCCTCGCGCGGAGCCCCACCCCAGCAGCACGGCGATGCCGAGGACGCTGCGCGGGTCGTAGGGCTGGCGCCACAGGCCGCCGTGCGCGGCGCCCCACGCCTCGTCCTGCCACGGCAGGTCGTGGCGCGGCGTCCCGGCGCGCAGGTCGTGCACGAGCTTGGCCGCCATGAGGGTATTGGCGGTGCCCGGCTCGAAGACCTCGACGCCGAAGCGGTGGGCCCCGGCGTAGGCGGCGGCCAGGACGCGGTTCTTCAGCACCGAGCGGGTCCGGGTGGGCGGTGCGACGGTGAGCGAGACGGGGACGCCGTCCGCCCGCGCCGCCGCCGCGCGCCAGCGCTGCAGCCGCTTGGCCAGCGCGTAGTTCGGCCCCTGCTGCGGGACGAGGGCGTCGGTGAGACCGGGATCGGCACCGGGCGCGTAGTTGCGCCGCAGCAGCCGGCCCGCGCTGAGCACCCGCAGCGGCCGGCGCGCCACCGTGGTGAGGCTGCGGTCCCGGTAGCGGCGCTCCGCCTCCCGGACGACGTCGGCGGGCACCGCGAACACGTCCGTCGGAGTGGCGAGGAAGGCCAGCGACACGTCGTCCCGCTGCGCCAGCAGCCGGGCCGTCAGGGCGTCCACCGCCGTCGAGACCAGCACGTTGGCCGCGCCGTCCGCGTACACGTAGTTGCCCAGGACGAGCGGGCCGGGCTGCCGCGCCAGGTAGGCGGTGACGTCCGGCAGGGCGTGCACGAGGTCGGCACCGGCCCGCTCGGCCAGGTGCCGCTCGTCCCGCTGCGCACCGGCGACGGGAGCGTGGAGCCGCCCGCCGTACCGGCGGGCCTGGTCGAGCAGGCGACGCCAGAGCTGCGGCCGCGGCAGGTCCACGGCGACGACGTCACCGCCCCAGCGCAGCAGCGACAGCAGCGGCCCCATCTCGGCTCCCGCGCCGAGGACGACGACCCGCTGGTCGTCGACGCGCAACCACTGCGGGTTGCGCGCCACCTGGCCGATCGCCTCGGCGAACGACGGCTCGACCGAACCCGACCGCACCCACCGGTCCAGCTGGCGCAGCAGCGCCTCGCCGCGCAGGCGCTCTCCGTGCAGCGGGACCGACAGCTGGGTCTCCACCTCGCCCGTGCCGGCCACGGTCACGGTGGAGAACGCCGCCGCGTCGCCGGTCGAGCGCAGCGCCTCGGGTAGGGGCCGCTCACCGTCGGCGTCCAGGTACCGCATCCGCTCGTGCACAGAGGCCAGGCCGGCGCGGGCAACGTCCAGTGCGGCGACCCGCGACAGCAGACCGGCCTCCACCAGCCGGCGGAAGTGCGTGAGATAGCCACGACGCCAGTCGGTCTCACGCTCGGCAGCAGCGGCCCCCACCGGGTCGGCCGGCCGGAGGGCGTCGGCGACGACGGCTCGGCCGAGCGCCGTCGTGCTCCGGCGTCCGTTGCTCGAGGGGAAGACCACGCCCGTCGGCCCGCTGTCGCTCACGGTCCCCATCCTGGCCCGCTCAGGCCGTCAGCGCCGCCAGGGCCCGGCGGATCCGCTTCTCCGACACCGGGACGGCGGTGCCGACGCCCTGGGCGAACAGCGAGACCCGCAGCTCCTGGAGCAGCCACCGGACGGCCACGACGTCGTCGTCGGTGCGCCGCTGCTGCGGCAGCTTCGCCACCGTCTCGGCGTACTCGGCCTCGAGGCGCTGGACGACGCCGGTGGAGTCCCGGTCGCGCACCGGGTCGGACGGCAGCTTCTCCAGCCGGCGGCGCATCGCCCGCAGGTACCGCAGCAGGTCCGGCAGCCGGCGCAGGCCGGTGGCGGCGACGAAGCCGGGGTGCACCAGGTCGGCCAGCTGCTGGCGCACGTCGGTCAGCGAGGGCAGCACGGCAAGGCTCACCGCCGGTTCCACCTCGCGGGAGACCGCGTGCGCCTCGGCCAGGACACGCGCGGTCAGCTGCAGCACGTCGGCCAGCGTCTGCTCGAGCCGGCCCTGGACCTGGCGCTGGAGGCGACGGAAGCCGTCCTCGTCCCACGCAGGGCCGCCGGCCTCGGCGAGGAGCGCGTCCACGGCACAGGTCAGGCAGTCGGCGAGGAGGGCGTCCACGCTGCCGTGCGGGTTGCGGCTGAGCACGAGCTTGGCCTGGTTGTCCAGCACCCGCGAGGCCACCGCGGCCGGCGCCGGCGCCCCGGTCAGCAGCAGCAGGCGCCGGGTGCCGGCCCACATCGCCTGCCGCTGCTCGGCCTCGCCGGCGAGGACCCGCACCGCCACGGCGTCCCCCTCGTCGACGAGGGCGGGGTAGCCGCGCACCGTGTGCCCTGCGGTCCCGGCCGTCTCCACGGTCCGTGGCAGGGCGCCGACGGTCCAGTCGGTCAGGCCGGAGCGCTCCAGATGCGACCCCTGGCCCCGCCGGCCCACCGCCCGCGAGACCGCCGTCCGGACCGCCGGAGCGAGCCGGCGCCGGAGCGCCTCGAGGTCCTTGCCCTCGCCGAGCACCCGGCCGCGGTCGTCCTCGACGCGGAACGTCATCCGCAGGTGGTCCGGCACGCGGCCCAGGTCCCAGTCCTGCGGCGCGACCTCGACACCGGTGAGCAGGCGCAGCTCGGCGCCGACCGCGTCGGTCAGGCTGCGACCGTCCGGCTCCTCGGGGAGGCGGTGCAGCACGGTGCGCGCGTGGTCCGGCGCGGGGACGAACCGCTTGCGCACCGCCTTGGGCAGCGACCGGATCAGCGCGGTCACGAGCTCCTCGCGCAGGCCGGGCACCTGCCAGTCGAACCCGTCGGCGTCCACCTGGTTGAGCACGGCCACCGGTACGTGCACGGTGACCCCGTCGGCGTCGCTGCCGGGCTCGAACTGGTAGCTCAGCGGCAGCTCCACGCCGCCGGCCCGCCAGGTACGCGGGAAGTCCCGTTCGTCGACCAGCTCGGCGCCGGAGCTGACGAGCAGGTCCATGCTGAACGTCAGGAGGTCCGGGTCGCGGTGGCGCTCCTTCTTCCACCAGGCGTCGAAGTGCCGCGCGGAGACCACGTCCGCGGGGACGCGCCGGTCGTAGAAGTCGAACAGGGTCTCGTCGTCCACCAGGATGTCGCGACGCCGGGCGCGGTGCTCCAGCTCCTCGACGTCGGCGAGCAGCCGGCGGTTCTCGGCGAAGAAGCGGTGGTGGGTCTCCCAGTCGCCCTCGACGAGTGCGTGCCGGATGAACAGCTCCCGAGACAGCTCCGGGTCGACGCGCGCGTAGCCGACGCGGCGCGAGGAGACGACGGGGACGCCGTACAGCAGCACCTTCTCGTACGCCATCACTGCGCCCTGCTTGCGCGACCAGTGCGGCTCGCTGTAGACGCGCTTGACGAGGTGGCCGGCCAGGGCCTCCACCCACTCCGGCTCGATGCGCGCGACCTCTCGTCCCCACAGCCGCGAGGTCTCCACCAGCTCGGCCGTCATCACCCACGCCGGCGGCTTCTTGAACAGCGCGGAGCCGGGGAAGACGGCGAACCGGGACCCTCGGGCACCGAGGAACTCGTTTCGGTCCCCCTGCTTCATGCCGATGTGCGAGAGCAGCCCGGCGAGCAGCGACTGGTGCACCTGCGCCGGCTCCGCCGGTGCGCGGTTGACCTCGATGCCGACGCTCTTCGCCACGTCGCGGAGCTGGGCGAACAGGTCCTGCCACTCCCGCACGCGCAGGTAGCTCAGGAACTCAGCGCGGCACATGCGTCGAAAGGCGCTGGAGGACAGCGCCCTCTGCTGCTCGGTCAGGTAGTTCCACAGGTTCAGGTACGCCAGGAAGTCCGAGGTCTCGTCGCGGAACCTGCGGTGCTGCGCGTCCGCCGCCTCCTGCTTGTCCGCGGGCCGTTCCCGCGGGTCCTGGATGGACAGTGCCGCGGTGATGGCCAGCACCTCCCGCACGCAGCCGTTGCGTTCGGCCTCGAGGATCATCCTGCCCAGGCGGGGGTCGAGCGGGAACTGGGCCAGGCGGCGTCCCAGCGGCGTGAGCCTCCGCGACGGGTCCGGCTCGGACGGGTCGATCGCGCCGAGCTCGTGCAGCAGCGCGAGGCCGTCCTTGACCTGCCGGGGGTCCGGCGGGTCCACGAAGGGGAAGGCTGCGACGTCGCCCAGGCCGAGGGCCGACATCTGCAGGATCACCGAGGCGAGGTTGGTGCGCAGGATCTCCGGGTCGGTGAACTCGGGCCGGCCGGCGAAGTCCTCCTCGGAGTAGAGCCGCACCGCGACCCCGTCGGACACCCGGCCGCACCGCCCGGCCCGCTGGCGCGCCGACGCCTGCGAGATGGGTTCGATCGGCAGCCGCTGCACCTTGGTGCGGTGGCTGTACCGCGAGATGCGCGCCGTCCCCGGATCGACCACGTACCGGATGCCCGGCACGGTCAGGGACGTCTCGGCGACGTTCGTCGCGAGCACCACCCGGCGGCCGGGATGCGGCGCGAACACGCGGTGCTGCTCCGCGGCCGACAGCCGCGCGTACAGCGGGAGGATCTCGACGGGCGCCGTGTCGCGCAGGCGCATCCCTCGCAGCGCGTCGGCCGTGTCGCGGATCTCCCGCTCGCCGGAGAGGAAGACCAGGACGTCGCCCGGCCCCTCCCGCGTGAGGTCCTGCACGGCGTCGCAGACGGCCTGTACCTGGTCGGTCTCGTCCGGGTCGAACGGCGACCAGCGCACCTCGACCGGGTACGTGCGCCCGGACACCTCGATGACCGGCGCGTCGTCGAAGTGCCGCGAGAACCGCTCCGGGTCGATGGTCGCCGAGGTGATGACCACCTTGAGGTCCGGGCGCCGGGGCAGCAGCTGCTCGAGGTAGCCGAGCAGGAAGTCGATGTTGAGGCTCCGCTCGTGGGCCTCGTCGATGATGATCGTGTCGTAGGCGGCCAGCGACCGGTCGCCGGCGATCTCCGCGAGCAGGACGCCGTCGGTCATCACCTTGACGAGCGTGTCCTCGCGCGAGGAGTCGGTGAAGCGCACCTTGTAGCCGACCGTGGTGCCGAGCTCGGTCCCCAGCTCCTCGGCGACCCGCTCGGCGACCGAGCGGGCCGCGATCCGCCGCGGCTGCGTGTGACCGATCGTCCCGCGGACGCCGCGGCCGAGCTCGAGGCAGATCTTGGGGAGCTGCGTCGTCTTGCCCGACCCCGTCTCGCCGGCGACCACCACCACCTGGTGGTCGCGGATCGCGGCGGCGATCTCGTCGCGCGCCTG
>JBMOMI010000068.1:0-12931 GCA_049325235.1 Actinomycetota bacterium
ACGATTGCCGCGAAGGGCGTACCGGACGGCGCGCTGACCGAGGTGACGGAGGAGATGTCCGCCCAGGTGGCGATGTCCTCCATCGCCCCGGGCGAGATCGTGCTGGCCCGGCGCTTCGGCACGCAGACGTCGGGTCAGACGGCGCTCGTCGTCCCCGAGGGCATGGTTGCGGTCACCGTCCAGCTCTCCGACCCCGGACGGGTCGGCCCCTTCCTCCGTCCCGGCTCCGAGATCGCCGTCTACCACTTCACGCAGGCCGAGCCGGAAGCTGCCGGCCAGGGGGAGGCCGGCCAGGAGCTGACCGCTGAGGAGGACCTGACGCGGGTGCTCCTGCCCAAGGTGGAGGTCCTCGCCGTCGGCAACACCACGCTCGGCACGGCCCAGACGCAGCCCGGCGAGGAAGGGCAGCAGGCAGAGCAGGTGCCGACCGCGCTCGTGACGCTCGCCCTCACGCCGCAGGACGGGCAGCGCCTCGTGCACGGCGTCCAGACCGGCACGCTCTACGCCGCCCTCCTCGGCAGCGGCACCGAGGTCCCGGCCAGGACGGTCGACACCGGAATGCTGTTCGCAGAGGCGGGCTGATCACATGACCCTCCTCCTCGAGCCCGACCCGGCCGCAGCGGAGAACTACCACTTCGCGCTCGGCACCGACGTCACCGTGCTCGACTCTGTGCCGGCGACCAAGCGGGCTCTCGCCGAGCGGCCCTCCGAGCTATTACTCGTCGTGGGCCCGGACATCGACCTCGCGGCGGCCCTCGACATCGCGGAGAGCCAGCGGCTCGACCGACCGGAGGTCGGCGTGGTGCTCCTCCGGCACCGCCTCGACGTCACCGTCCTGGCCCAGAGCCTGCGCGCCGGCGTCCGGGAGGTCGTCAACCCCGACGACCTGGCGGCGCTGGCCGAGGCCTGCCGGCGCAGCCTCGACATCAGCCGGCGGATGCTCGGCGTCCAGGGGGTCGAGCACGCCGGAGCTCACGGCCGCGTCGCCGTCGTCTTCTCCGCCAAGGGCGGCTGCGGCAAGACGACGATGGCGACCAACCTCGCCGTGGCCCTGGCCGCCGGCGGTCGTCAGCGCGTGTGCCTGGTCGACCTCGACCTGGCCTTCGGCGACGTCGCGATCGCGATGCAACTCTTGCCGGCCCGCACGATCGTCGACGCGGTCGCCATGGAAGGCAAGCTCGACGAGCAGGGCGTCAAGAACCTCGTCACCCCGCACTCGCCGGGGCTCGACACCATCTGCGCCCCGCTCGAACCCGGTGAGGCGGAGCGCATCCCGACGCAGGTCGTGGTCGAGCTCATCAAGGTCCTGCGGACTCTCTACGACCACGTCGTCATCGACACGCCGCCAGCTTTCACCGAGCACGTCCTCGCCGCTTTCGACGGCGCCGACTCCTACGTGCTGCTGGCGACGCTCGACATCCCGGCCCTGAAGAACCTGCGCCTGACGCTCGACATGCTCGACCTGCTCGGCTACCCCCGGGACAGCTGGCAGGTCGTGCTCAACCGGTCGGACTCCAAGGTCGGGCTCTCGGTGGACGACGTCGAGCAGACGCTCAAGTGCCCGATCGCGGCGCAGGTGCCGAGCAGCAGAGCCGTCTCGGCGTCCATCAACAAGGGCGTGCCGATCGTCCTCGACGAACCGCAGCACCCGGTCAGCATCGCCATCCGTCAGCTCGCCGAACGCCGGCTCCGGGGCGACGCCGACCAGCCGAGCGGGACAACTCGCCGCAGCGACCGGAGCGGTGGGCGCCGCCTCTCGTTGTTGCGCCGCGGAAGGGACTGACACATGAGCCTCGCCGACCGCCTGAACGCAGCCCGGGCCTCCTCCGTCCCGGTGCCGCCCAGCCAGGCCGGGCCTGCGAACGGTCATCACAGCGGCACACCGGAAACGGCGCACAAGCGCGGCGTGCCGGCGTCCGAGCGTCCCCGCGACCCGTTTGCGCAGGTCAAGGCCAGCGTCCACCAGGCACTCCTGGAGAGCCTCGGCCCCCGGCTGTACGACCCGCGCATGGAGCAGTCGGAGCTCGAGCAGCAGGTGCGCCAGACGCTGCAGACCGTGCTGGAGCTGGAGGAGACGCCGCTGTCGGCGACCGACCGCACGCGCATCGCGCAGGAGGTCGCCGACGAGATCCTGGGCCACGGCCCGCTCGAGCCGTACCTGCGCGACGCCGACGTGACGGAGGTGATGGTCAACGGGCCCGACCAGATCTACGTCGAGCGGGCCGGCAAGATCTACGAGGTCGACGGGCGGTTCACCTCCGACGCCCACCTGCGCCGGACCATCGACAAGATCGTCGGCCGCGTCGGGCGCCGCGTCGACGAGTCGAGCCCGATGGTCGACGCCCGCCTCCCCGACGGCTCCCGCGTCAACGCCGTCATCCCGCCGATCGCGCTCGACGGCAGCCTGCTGACCATCCGGAAGTTCGCTGCCGACCCGTTCACTGCCGACGACCTCGTCACCTTCGGCACGTTCAGCCGCGCGGTGCACGACCTGCTCGAGGCGTGCGTGCGCGGCCGGCTCAACATCATCGTCTCCGGCGGCACCGGCTCGGGGAAGACGACGACGCTCAACGTCATGAGCTCGTTCATCCCGCACGACGAGCGCATCGTCACCATCGAGGACGCTGCCGAGCTGCAGCTGCACCAGCAGCACGTGCTCCGGATGGAGGCCCGCCCGGCCAACATCGAGGGCAGGGGAGCGGTCGCCATCCGCGACCTCGTGCGCAACGCGCTGCGGATGCGGCCCGACCGCATCGTGGTCGGCGAAGTCCGCGACGGCGCCGCCCTCGACATGCTGCAGGCAATGAACACCGGCCATGACGGGTCCATCACCACGGTGCACTCCAACGCACCTCGGGACACCCTGTCCCGCCTGGAGACCATGGTGCTCATGGCGGGTGTCGACCTGCCCGTGCGCGCCATCCGCGAGCAGGTCGCCAGCGCCGTCGACCTCATCGTGCACCAGCAGCGCCTCAAGGACGGCACCCGCCGCATCGTGCAGATCAGCGAGGTGGTCGGCATGGAGGGCGAGGTCATCACGCTGCAGGACCTGTTCACCTTCGACTGGCACGCAGGCCAGGACGAGCACGGCCGGTTCCGCGGCTCGCTGCGCGCGACCGGCCTCCGCCCGCGGTTCGTCGACCGGCTCGCGGACGTCGGCATCCGCCTGCCGCCGGAGATGTTCGCCGTCGCGCCCCCGGCGGTCCGGTGATGGGCGGCCTGCGTACCCTCCTCGCCGGGTGGCTGGCCCTGGCGGCTCTTCTGCTCGGCGGGTCTCCGGCGGTGGCGGACGACGTCGCGGGCTCCCTCGACGGGCTGCAGCTGCGTGGCGACACCATCGAGGCCCTGCTGACGTCGTCGAACCTGTCGGCCGGCGCCAGCATCGACCCGAGCACCGTCACTGTGACCGTCGGCGGCCAGGAGGTAGAGGCGACCGGGGAGCCCGCCGGTGCGGGCACCGTCACGCGCCGCGCCGTCCTGCTCGTGGACGTCAGCGGCTCCATGCGAGGCACCGGCATCGACGCGGCCAAGCACGCAGCCAGCGCCTTCCTCGACGCTGTTCCGCCTGACGTCGAGGTCGGCCTCGTCGTCTTCAACGACACCGCCCAGGTGCTCGCCGAGCCGACTCGGGACCGTGCCGCCGTGCGCGCACACGTCGACTCGCTGACCGCGACCCGGGAGACCGCGCTCTACGACGCGATTCCCGTTGCCCTGCAGTCCCTGGGCACCGCAGGAGACCGCACCCTGGTCGTGCTCAGCGACGGCGGCGACACCGTCAGCCTCAACACCAAGGACACCGCGGTGCAGGCAATGGCTGGCTCCGGCGTCCGGGTCGAGGCGGTCGGCTTCCGCACCGACGAGAGCCAGGACCAGGTGCTCGCCGACCTCGCCGCCGCAGGTCACGGCCGCGTGGCCCAGGCCGGCAACTCGGAGGCCCTCGCCGCGGTATTCGCCCAGGCCGCGCAGACGCTGACCCGTCAGATCCGGGTCGCGGCCGAGCGACCCGCGGACGTTAGCGGCGACGTCGAGATCCGCGTCACGGCACTGGCTGGTGGCGGCTCCGTGGTCGCGACGTCCACGGTGAGCCTGCCGGAGAAGCCAGCCGCACCGGCTGCCGGCACCGAGGATGACGCAGCCACCCCGCTGGCGCCGGCAGGCACGCGCGTGATGAACGTTCCCGGCTTGCTCGCCTCTCCGTGGCCCCCGGCTGCCCTCGTCGGCTTGTTCCTGCTCGTCACGACGCTGCTGATCGCCTCGCCGCTCCTGCAGCCGGCGAGCAAGCGGCGGGCGCAGCGCATCGAGCTGTACTCGATGCAGGGCCGCAAGGTCCGTGCCCGCGACGCCCTCCAGCAGGCGTCGCCGCACCAGATGGCGCAGCCGTTCCTGCACGCGGCGGAGCAGTTCGTGCAGTGGCGCGGCCTGGCTACCGGCTGGGCGCTCAAGCTGGACCGCGCAGACATGTCTCTGCGCCCCCACGAGTGGCTCGTGCTGCGCATCGCGGCGTCTCTTGCCGCGCTGGCGGTCGGCGCCGTCCTGGGCGCCGGGTGGTTCTGGTCGATCGTGTGGGGGGTCCTCGCCTGGGTCGCGACCGGGCTCTACGTGAAGATCAAGGCCGAGCGGCGTCTCGCGAAGTTCGCCGCTCAGCTGCCGGATGCGTTGAACCTCGTGGCATCCAGCATCTCCACCGGCTTCTCGCTGCCCCAGGCGCTGGACGCCGTCGCCCGCGACACCAGCGACCCGATGCGCGTCGAGATCGGACGCGCGCTGGCCGAGGCGCGTCTGGGTATGGACCTGGAGCTGGCGCTCGGCCGCACCGCCTACCGGATGCGCAACCAGGATCTGCGCTGGGCAGTGATGGCGATCCAGGTGCAGCGGCAGGTCGGCGGCAACCTGGCCGAGACGCTGCGGACGACGGTCGCCACCCTGCGGGAGCGTTCGATGCTGCGGCGGCACGTCAAGGCGCTGTCGGCGGAGGGCCGCCTGTCGGCCTATATCCTCATCGGCCTGCCGATCGCCATCACGGCCTGGCTGTACATCTCCAACCGGGAGTACATCTCGCTCCTCTGGAGCAACGTCCTGGGCTGGATCATGATCGTCGTTGCCCTGGTCGGCATGGTCATCGGCACGCTCTGGATGCGCAAGGTCGTCAAGGTGGAGGTGTGACGTGAGCCCGGACTTGGTCCTCTACACCGCGGCCGGCGCGATCGGGCTCTCCGTCGTCCTGCTCGTTCTCGCCCTCGTGATGGGCTCCGCCCAGCCCACCGGAGTGGCGAAGTCGCTGGCAGTGATCGACCAGATGCGCGCCCAGCGGGAGGTGGCCAAGCACGAGCTGCCGTTCAAGGAGCGCATCCTCTTCCCGGCCGTCGACGCCTTCAAGGCGCTGGGGAACCGGCTCTCCCCGGCGGGAACGGCAGCACGGCTCCAGAAGAACCTCGACTTCGCGGGGAACCCGCCGGGCTGGACGGTGGACCGCCTGCTCGGCGTCAAGGGCGCAGGCCTGGTCGGCGGTGCCCTTCTGGCCTGGCTGATCGGGGGCCTCGGCATCCGGGGCATCCTCTTCGCCGTCGTCGGGGGTGCGGCCGGGTTCTGGCTCCCCGACCTGCTGATCTACAACAAGGGTCTGCACCGCCAGGAGCTCATCCGGCGCTCCCTTCCCGACGCCCTGGACATGCTGACGGTCTGCGTGGAGGCCGGCCTCGGCTTCGACGCCGCCATGCTGCAGGTCTCCCGCAACACCAACGGTCCGATCTCGGGGGAGTTCTCCCGCGTGCTCCAGGAGATCCAGATCGGCAAGACGCGCGCAGACGCGTTCCAGGACCTGGCGACGCGCACGAACGTCGATGAGCTCCGTACGTTCGTCGCCGCGATCGTGCAGGCCGACCGGCTCGGCATCCCGATCGCGAACGTGCTGCGGGAGCAGAGCAAGGAGATGCGGCTCATCCGCCGTCAGCGCGCGGAGGAGAAGGCACAGAAGGTGCCGGTGAAGATCCTCTTCCCGCTGATCTTCTGCATCTTCCCCGCGCTCTTCGTGGTCATCATCGGCCCCGGCGTCATCCGGATGATCGAAGCCTTCAGCGGCACACTGTGACGCTCTCATGAACGCGACCGAGCGGCGCATCCTCCTGGTGGGTCCACACATGCAGCGGGCCCTCGCGCTGCGAGCCGCCGGCGCCAGCGTCGACTACTTGCGCTCGGCGCCAGAGCGACTGCGTGACCCGTTCGACGGTGCAGTGATCGATCACGAGGAGCCCGCCGATGCCGCCGAGGCGCTGGCGCGGCTTCGCGAGTCGGACCCCGGGCTTCCCGTCGTCCTGCTGGTGGCCCACCCCAGCCTGGCGGCCCTGGACGGTGTGAGCGTGGTGCTGCCACCCGCCTCCGGCGAGGACATCCTGTCCGCGTTGCCGGCCCGAGGGCCGGCTGCAGTGCCTGTGCCGGAGCCCCGCCCGGCAGAGGCGCTCGGGGCCGAGACCGCCCCATCGCCGCCGGCGGCGACAGCCACGGTGGTGGCACGGCGCGCCCTGGCCCGAGAGGTACCGACGTCACTCTTACCCGAGGTCGTTGAGCCGCCGGTTGCCGGGAAGGCGATCTCGTCGGTTCAGTCCCCCGCAACTCTCGCCCGTACGGCGCGCTCGCTCACTGCCATCGCGCAAGACCTGGCCGCTGGACTGGCCGGCCGACTCGGCAGCGACGTGGCCGTCCTGTTCTGTCGTGGCACCGTCTGGCGGGTGGTCGCCGGTCAGGGACTTCGTCCACTGGAGTGGCGTGACCTCGAGGAGCTTCCCCCGGCGATGGCGCTGCTCACCGACGACCACCCCACCCTGTCGGTTGGGAACAGCGACGACCTGCGCAGCCAGTTGATCGGTGCCCCGCTGGCCCGGCACCACTCGGTGCTCCTGACCCGAGCCGACGACGTCATCGTGGCTCTCGGCCGGGAGCGTGCCTACGGCAAGGCCGAGGTCAAGGCCGTGCGCGAGGCGCTGCGAACCGAGCGGGACGGCCTGGCCACGGCACGCGAGCTGCTGCGCCTGGCCGACGCCCTCGAGGCGCATCGCCTCCCGTAGGGCCGAGGCCGCCTCGGACGACGGCCGGCAGCAGAGGGGGATGTCTCAGCCCTGCTCGAGGTGCAGGCGCTCGTCGACGAGCTGGTCCTCGACGACTCGTCCGTGGGGATCGATGTGCCCGTGTGAGAGCCGCTTTCGGAACTCCAGCTCGACGTGGTCGCGCCCGTGGCGGTTCTTCTCCACCGTCAGCACCAGCCAGTTGTGGTGCTGCTGCGCGGCGGTCAGGTCGTACATGAGGTGCTGGCGCGCCACGACGTCGTACTTGTTCTGCAGCACCATGATGGAGTCGGCCTCGTACGCGAGCGTCACCGAGCCCTTGAGGTGACGCGCACGGATGCGGTGAGCGTCGAGGCCGATGCGGTCGACCGCCGTCACGGCCAGCACCGGGCACGAGAGCTCCAGTGCCAGGTCCTTCAGCGACGTGGCGATACGCGCAACGCGGACGTCCTCGTCGACGGTGTCACCGGCGAACACCTTCTGCAGGTAGTCCACGACGACCAGGGTCGGTTCGCCGGCCAGCTGAGCCAGCTCTCGTACGTCGTCGAGGCCGGTCACGTCGCCTCGGGCCGGCACGAGGTGCAGGCGGGAACCGTAGCCCTCGATGGCCGCGAGCCCTTCGGTGGCGCCGGGCAGGTCCTGCAGGCTGGTGAGCAGGTCCTCGCCGCACCGCGAGAGCCGGCGTCGTACCTCCTCCTGTGACGGGGCGCTGGGGCCGACGGCAAGCGAGGCCTCCATGACGACGAGGCGCTCGAGGAGCTGGGCGGGCGTGTGCTCGTAGCAGATGACGACCGCGGATTCACCGCGCAGGCACACGTTTCGAGCCACCTGCAACGCGAGTGTCGTCTTCCCGGTGCCCTGCGCTCCTGCCAGAAGAGAGAGGTCACCGGCGTGCAGGCCTCCGTCCAGGTGGACATCCAGGGGACTGAACCCCGTTCCCCACACGCGGGCCAGCGCCTGCCCTTCCCGCACGCCCTCGTCGGCGAGCCGCAAGGCGTCGAGCGCGGTCACCGGCCGCACCTGCGTGGGCTCGAGCAGTGGCTGGGTCATCGCGGTTCCTTTCGCGCTCACAGGGCCGGCAGGAGCAGCCCGAGGAACGACACCAGGAGGACGACGGTGAACCCGGCCGTCGCCAGAAGCAGCAGGAAACCGCGGCGGCGGACGGGTGACGAAGTCCTCACAGCACGAGTCTTCCGCCGGAGCGCGCACCCGTCGTCGGCGGAGCGGGCCCAAGAGCGTGGCCCGAACGGACGACCTGCGTCAGTCCGACGCGATGATCTTCAGGCGGACCGCGTTCATCACGGCCTGGGCGCGGTTGGTGGCGCCCAGCTTGTCGTAGAGCTTCGCCACGTGCGTCTTGACCGTCGACTCCGACAGGTACAGCCGCCTGGCCACCTGGTGGATGGACAGGCCCTCCTTGAGCAGCTGCAGCACCTCGGTCTCCCGCTGCGTCAGCTTCGGCCGGTCGTCGTTGGCGCGCCGCCGCATCGCCGCGCCCAGGCCGGCCGCCGAGAAGACGTCCGGGTTCGTGGCGGCGCGGCGCACCGCGACGAGGACGTCGTCCAGGGCCGCACTCTTGAGCACCAGGGACGACGCTCCCGCGTCGAGCGCGGCGAAGAGCGTGTCGTCGTCCCCGTGCATCGTGAGGACGACGATGCCGAGGTCGGGGAACTCGCTGCGCGCCTTGCGGCACAGGTCGATGCCGTTCCCGTCGGTCATCGTGACGTCGCAGACCAGGACGTCGGGCCTCAGCCCCACCAGCGCCTGCCAGCCGCCCTGGACGCCGTCCGCCTGACCGACCACCTCGATGTCCGGCTCCGACTCCAGCATGGTCTTCAGCCCGCTGCGCACCAGCGTGTGGTCGTCGACCAGCAGCACCTTCGTCGTCACGCCGACCCCGCCCCCACCATGTCCGTGTCCGTCGCCTGCTCGGGCGCCGACTGTGCCTGGGGTATCGGCCGGAACGAGCCGACACTCAAGGTCGACACCCAGGTCTCGCCGTCACGGTGGATGGTCACCCGGCCGCCGAGCTCGCTGAGCGCCGCGGCGAAGGCGGGGTCCGGGGACCACGACTCGGCCCCGTCGTGACGCAGCTCCAGCCGCGCGGCGGGGGCGACGATCTCGAGGCTCACGTGCACGGTCGAGGCGTCGCCGGCGGCGCGGATGTCGGCGAAGAAGTCCTGCGCGAGTCGCAGGAGGGCCGACTCGACATGTGCCGGCAGCCGGAACGGGGACTCTTTGAGGGAGAACGAGACCGACGCGCCGGTGGCCGGTCCGAGCGCCTGCGCCGCGCTCGAGAGCGCCGCGCCGAGCCCCCGCTCGGGACGCACCGAGGTCCGCAGCGTGGCGATGGAGTAGCGGATGTCGCGGATCGTGTGGTTGAGCTGCGCCCGGACGCCGAGCAGCTCCGACGCGAGCTCGGGGTCCCGGTCGCGCAGCCGGCGCTGCACCACGTCGATCCCGAAGCCGATGGCCACCAGGTCCTGCGCGACACCGTCGTGCATCTCCCGGGCGAGCCGCTCGCGCTCGGCGACCTCGCTGAGCGTGCGCAGCTCGACGAACGCGAGGGCCGCGTGCAGGCGCGGCGCCGCGACCGCCACCGTGTGCTCCACCGCGGCGACCTCCTCGGCGCTGAACGGCCGCAGGCCGACACGCTCCAGCACGACCATGCCCAGCAGCTCGTCGTCCCGGTCCGCCACGGGGACGACGAGCATCGCCGAGCCGCGGCGCCGCCCACTTCGGTCCGGTGGCCGGACGTCGTGCACGGTGCGGTGCTGCACCCAGGCGGTGTGCGCCGTCCCGGAGGCCCGCACCGGGTCGCGCCAGGGCACCCGGTCCACTCCGCGCACGACGACGGGGCTCACCTCGCCCGGTCCGATGGGAACCAGGACAGCCGAGCGGTCGGCGGGGGCCCGGCGCAGCGCGTCGTCCAGCAGCATCTCCGCGACGGCCGGGACGTCGAAGCCCGCTGGCAGCTCCTTGGCCAGGTCCTGAAGCCGACCGAGCAGCTCCCCGGCCTCGCGCGCGGCCGCGGCCGGGGCGTCGTGGTGGCGCTCGAGCTTGGAGCCCCACGCGCCCAGCACCGCGATGGCGAGAGCGAGTGCGCTCCACTGCAGGCCGGAGGCGATGCCGTCGGTGCCGCTGGTCGTCACGTACCCCACGACCGGCCCGAGCGTCAGCAGTGCCCCGGCAGCGAGCCCGGCGCGCATGCCGTGCTCCGCGCCGGCCCGGAACGCCGGCACGAGCAGCAGGGGCAGCAGCGCCCGGTGCTCGGGGAACGTCATCGCTACGGCGACGCCGACGACGGCGATCTGGGCGGCCAGCACCCACGCCGCCGAGCCGCGGGTGCGGGCGCCGGTCGCGAGCAGCTCCAGCAGCACGACGCCGAGCACCCACGGCAGCGCACCGACGACGAACGACTCCCCGGCAGCGGCCACCAGGGCCAGCAGCGCGAGCCCGACGCGCAGCCAGCCGGCGACGTCGGGCATGGCAGTAGAAGGTCTCCCCGGCACGTCCCCAGGATGCTGACTCCGGGTCGTCCCTGTCAGCGGTTTGGGTGAAGTCGCGGTGCCCCGTTGCCCCGCCCGTCAGCCGCGGTAGAGGCGGTCGACGCTCTCGGCGTAGTCCTTGAGGACGACGTTCCGCTTCAGCTTCAGCGACGGCGTCAGGTGACCCGACTGCTCGGTGAAGTCGTCGTGCAGGATCTCGAACTTGCGGATCGACTCGGCGCGGGACACGGCCTTGTTTGCCTCGTCGACGGCCTCCTGGACCGCCGCGCGGACGTCAGGGTCCTCGGCCGCCTCGGCCACCGTCAGAGACGGCTTGCCGTGGTTGGCCAGCCAGGTGGGCAGCATCTCCGGGTCGAGCGTGATGAGTGCGGCGATGAACGGCTTCTGGTCGCCGATCACCATGCACTGGCCGACGAGCGGGTGGGCGCGGATCCGGTCCTCCAGCACGGCCGGCGCCACGTTCTTGCCGCCGGCGGTGACGAGGATCTCCTTCTTGCGCCCGGTGATCCTCAGGTAGCCGTCGTCGTCCAGCTCGCCGATGTCACCGGTCTTGAACCACTCGCCGTCGAAGGCATCCTTCGTGGCGGTCTCGTTGTTCCAGTAGCCCCGGAAGACGTGCGGGCCCTCGAGCAGGATCTCGCCGTCGTCGGCGATCCGCACCGAGCACCCCGGCAGCTGCGGACCCACGGTGCCGATCTTGATCAGCTCTGGGGTGTTCACCGCAGTCGGGGCGGTGGTCTCGGTGAGGCCGTAGCCCTCGAGGACCACGAGCCCGATGCCGCGGAAGAAGTGGCCGAGCCGCTCGCCGAGCGGTGCGCCGCCGGACACGGCGTACTGCGCACGGCCGCCGAGGGCGTCCCGGAGCTTGCCGTAGACGAGCTTGTCGAACACCGCGTGCTTGAGACGCAGGCCCAGGCCCGGCCCACCGGCGTCCCGCGCCTTGGAGTAGGCGATCGCCACGTCCGCTGCCTGCCGGAAGATCTTGCCCTTGCCGCCGGCCTCGGCCTTCTGCTCCGAGGAGTTGTAGACCTTCTCGAACACGCGAGGCACCGAGAGGATGAAGGTCGGCTGGTACGTGCCGAGGTCCTCGAGCAGGTTCTTGACGTCGGCCGTGTGACCCATCGTCGCCCCGGCGGCGACGCAGAGCACCTCGATGAACCGCGCGAACACGTGCGCCAGCGGCAGGAACAGCAGCGTGCAGGCGCCCTCCGCGCACACGACCTGGCTCAGGCGGGCCACTGCGTTCTTGGACAGCACCACGAAGTTGCCGTGCGTGAGCTCGCAGCCCTTCGGCCGGCCGGTGGTGCCGGACGTGTAGATGATCGTGGCGAGGTCGTCCAGGCCGGCGAGCTTGCGCCGCTCCTCGACGGTGTCGTCGTCCACGGACGCACCGGTCTCGCCGAGCTCGGTGATGCCTCCGGCCTCGATCTGCCACACGTGCCGCAGGCTGGGCAGCTGGTCGCGCACGCTCTCGACGACTCCGGCGTGGTGCGGCGTCTCGACGAAGGCCGCCACGGCGCCGGAGTCCCCGAGGATCCACTGCACCTGCTCCGCTGAGGAGGTCTCGTAGATCGGGACCGTCACCCCGCCCGCGAACCAGATCGCGAAGTCGATCAGCGTCCACTCGTAGCGCGTGCGGGCCATCAGGCCCACCCGGTCGCCCGGCTGGACGCCCGAGGCGATGAGGCCCTTGGCGAGCGTCGTCACCTCCGCGAGGAACTCGCGCCAGGTGACGTCCTGCCAGCGGTCGGCGACCTTGCGGCGGAACGCGACCTTGTGCGGATCGGACACCGCGTTGTCGACGACGAGGTCGGTGAGGTTGGTCGACGGGTCGACCTCGACGAGCGGCGGGACGCTGAACTCGCGCACGGGGGCTCCAGGGGGTATGGGGGTACTGCTGGCCGACCTTACCGATCAGTACTCCCCAGGGGGAGGGGCGTGACCGCGATGTGATGATTTCCGCGTGCCGCTCGTGGACATCGCCGACGAGACGTTCGTCCGCGCCGCTCCCGCCGAGGTCGCGGCGGTCGTCGCGAACCCGGCCAGCTGGCGGCTGTGGTGGCCGGAGCTGACGCTGACGGTGACCCGTGACCGCGGGGTCAAGGGCCAGCAGTGGACGGCGCAGGGCACCGGTCACGGCGGCCGGCGCCTCGCCGGGACGCTGGAGATCTGGCTCGAGCCGTGGGGCGACGGCGTGATCGTGCACCTGTTCGCCCGGCTGGACCCGGTGGACGACGTCCTGCCGGCGCGCTGGGCCGAGCGTGAGCGGGCACGCCGGGTGCGCACGTGGAAGCGGTACGTGCACGCGCTCAAGGACGTGCTGGAGTCCCGCTGACCCCACCCCCCTCCCCTCCCCGTCGATCA
>JBMOMI010000069.1:0-12876 GCA_049325235.1 Actinomycetota bacterium
GGCGACGCCGACGGTGACCGCGGCGGCCTTCGAGCGGCGTCCGGCGGGCAGCCCGAGCGCCGCCGCGAGCGCGGGCGCGACGACGGCGAGGACCGCCGTCGCGGCGAGGCCGCTCACCGCCGCACCTGCCGCGCGACCTCGCCGAGCTCGCGGGCGTCGCGCACGTCGGAGCTCGCCCGGCGGCGGAACAGCAGCAGCACGACGGCCAGCGCCAGGCCCACCTCGGCCGCGGCGATCGTCACGACGAACAGCGCCATCGCCTGCCCGGACAGCAGCGGGTCGGCGGTCGCGGCGTCGACGGTGACGAGGAGCAGCGCCGCTGCGTTGACGAGCAGCTCGGCGCCGACCAGCACCAGGACGGCGTGCCGGCGGGCGAGCATGCCGTAGACGCCGAGCCCGGCGAGCACGGCGACGAGCAGGTAGGGGCCGGCGAGGTGGATCACGTGACGTCCCCGGACCGCTTGCGCGACACCGCCACCGCGCCGACGAGCGCCGCGAGCAGCAGCACCGACAGCAGCTCGAACGGCAGCACCCAGTCGGCGAAGACCGCGCCGCCGACCGCAGCGGCACCGCCGCGGTCGGGCCGCACGTCGACGACGGCGCCGGGGCCGGAGAGCAGCAGCGTCGTGCCGACCAGCGCCGCGAGCGAGCCGCCCGCCGCGGCGGCGGCGACCCGCTGCGGAAGGGGCGCGTCGACGTCGTCCGGGCCCACCGGGGCGCGCGTGAGCATGAGCGCGAACAGGACCAGCACGACGATCGCCCCGACGTAGACGAGCAGCTGGACGAGCGCGACGACCTCGGCGCCCAGCACCAGGTACACCCCGGCCAGGCCGCCGAGGGCGACCACGAGCCACAGCGCGGCGTGCACCACCTGGCGCGTGGTGACGGCCAGCAGCCCCGCCGCCGCGGTGAGCAGCGCGAGGGCGGCGAACAGCACGTCGAGCGCGGTCACTCGGCCTCACCGGCCGGCGGTCTGCGGGAGGGGCGGGCCGGGCGGGAGGCCTGCTCGACCTCCTTGGGCGGCGGCGCGGCGGGGTCCGGGGCCGGCGGGGGCGGCACCGTCCACATCCACTCGCGCAGGCGCTCCTTCTCGTGCGTCAGGTCGGCGATGTCGTGCTCGCTGTACTCGAAGTGCGGGCTCCAGAACAGGGCGTCGAACGGGCACACCTCGACGCAGATGCCGCAGTACATGCACAGCGAGAAGTCGATCGCGAAGCGGTCCAGCACGTTGCGCTGCCGCGCGCGGGCCGCCCCCTCGACCTCGACGGTCTCCTTGTGCGAGTCGATGTAGATGCACCAGTCCGGGCACTCGCGCGCGCACAGCATGCAGACGGTGCAGTTCTCCTCCAGCAGCGCGATGACGCCGCGCGACCGCGGCGGCAGCTGGGGCAGCACGTCCGGGTACTCGGCCGTCGTCGTCCGGCGGGTCAGCGTGCGCAGCGTCACCGCCAGGCCGCGCGCGAGCCCGCGCAGTGGGGGCCCTCCCGGCGACCTCTGGAGGCTTTCCGGGGTCTGGGCGGGGGTCGAGACCCCGGTTTCCCTCCAGAGATCGGTCACAGGGCCACCACCAGGACGCCGGTCAGCGCGAGCTGGGCGAGGGCGACGGGGACGAGCACGGCCCAGGCCAGGCGCTGCAGCTGGTCCTCGCGCAGCCGCGGCCAGGCGACCCGGACCCAGATCACCACGAGCGCGACGAGGCCGGTCTTCAGGAGGGTCCACAGCCAACCGAGCACCTCGTCGAACGGGCCCCGCCAGCCGCCGAGGAACAGGACGGCGAACAGTGCCGACAGCACGACGATCCCGGCGTACTCGGCGAGCAGGAACAGCGCGAACCGCAGTCCGCCGTACTCGGTGTAGGGGCCCATCACGAGCTCGGAGTCCGCGATCGGCATGTCGAACGGCGGGCGCTGCAGCTCGGCGACGGCGGCGACGCCGAAGACCGCGGCGGCCGGCGCCTGCCACAGCAGCCACCAGGGGCTCCACGCCTCGACGATGCCGGTCAGGCTCAGCGTGCCCGCGGCCATCGCCACGCTCGTCGCGGCCAGCACCAGCGGCAGCTCGTACGCCAGCAGCTGCGCCGCGGTGCGCAGCCCACCGAGCAGCGAGTACTTGCTCGCGCTGGCCCAGCCTCCCATCACTGTGCCGAGCACGCCGACCGCGCTGGCGGCCAGCACGAACAGCAGGCCGGCGTCGACGTCCGCGCCGACGAGCCCGGGCTGCAGGGGGATCGCCGCGAGCGCGACCAGGTACGGCACCAGCGCCACGGCGGGCGCCAGCCGGAAGACCGTGCGGTCGGCGGCCGCCGGCACGACCTCTTCCTTCTGCGCGAACTTCACCCCGTCCGCCACCAGCTGCGCCCAGCCGTGGAAGCCGCCGGCGTACATCGGCCCCAGGCGGCGCTGCATGTGCGCCATCACCTTGTGCTCGGTCTGCCCGACGACCAGCGGCAGCACGAGGAACGCGGCCAGCACCAGCGCGGCCCGCAGCACGACCTCCGCGACGAGGTTCACGTGCCCTCCCCCCAGCCCGCAGACCATCTGGCCACGGGGGCACTCTAACGGTGATCTTGGCGGGGCGGTCGGTGGCGGCGAGGAGTTGCGCGTGACGTAGCCGATGCCGCGACCGTGGAGCTGGTGCCGATCCACGAGCTCGAGGACACTCCCCACACCGACGTGTCAACGACGGTCACGGGGCGTCGGGACGCCGCCTCGGGGACTCCCCGCCGACGCGCGCGGGACCTGATCCAGAGCCCAGGGTGGCGGAATTCCATGATCACCAAGGGGTGGGGCGGGTCGGGTCCTTCTTCCCTGGACTCGTCCCCGGGCGCGATCTAGCGTCGGCACGTCGGACAGGTTCGGCGCAGGAGGGCACATGGCCCGTTCCCGGAGCCTCCTCGAACGCTTCCGCCCTGCCGGAACCCCGGGCGCCGCCGCCAAGCCGGGCGTCCCGGCGGACCGCGTGGCCGAGCTCTCCGCCGAGCTGGAACCTGTCCTGGCGCTGCTGGCGGACAGCGTCGACGAGGCCAGCAGCATTCGAGCCGCGGCGAGGCGGGACGCCGAGCGCATTCGACGGGAGGCGGCCGAGCGGGCGCAGGCACTGGTCGCGCAGGCCCGTCGGGACGCCGAAGCCGAGCGAGCGGAGGCCGCGGCGCGCATGGCCGAACGGGCGGAGGCCGAGTCCGCCCAGGCCGTCACCGCCGCCGAGGACGAGGCCGCTGCGGTGCGTCGCCGAGGCGCAGAACGGATGTCCGAGTATGTCGACCGGGTACTGGCCGAGCTTCGCCACGACATCGAGAAGGTGGTGTCCACGGGATCGAAGGGCCCTGGCCTGTGAGCGTGTCATGGGTGGCCGGCACGGTCAGGGCCAAGGCGCTGACCCGGCGGCGGCTGGGCGCAGCCGGCGCGCGGGCACTCGCCAGGTGCACCAGCGTGTCCGAGGCGGCCCGGATGCTGGCGACGACGCCGTACGGGCACGACAGCCCTGCGGAGCCCAGCCTCGCCGCGCTGCAGCACGCCGCGGGGGCCACCCTGCTGTGGCACCTGCGCGTCGTCGCCGGCTGGCTCCCGCGCGACGGCGCGGACGCGGTTCGCCTGCTGGTCGCGGGGTTCGAGGTCGCCAACCTCGACGAGCACGTGGCGCGGCTGCGCGGCCTCCCGGCGGAGCCGGCGTACCGCTTGGGGACGATGGAGACGGCCTGGTCCCGACTCCGGGAGACCGCCTCGCTGGACGACGTCCGTGAGGTGCTCGGCACGTCCCGGTGGGGCGACCCGGGCAGCTCCAGCCCATGGGCGATCGGCGTCGCCGTGCGCGTGGCGTGGGCGGACCGCGTGGCCGCCGGTGTGGCCGAGGCCGCCCAGTGGGCCAGGGCGGCGACCGCGCTGCTGCTCGTTCGCGAGGTCACGCTCGCGGGGCGCAGGCTCGACAAGACGCTCACGCAGCGCGCTACGCCCGTGCTGGGGGCCGACTTCGTGGCTGCTCTCTCCCCCGCCGCCGAGATACCCGCTCTGGTCGAGCGGCTTCCCTCGGACACCCGGTGGGTGCTCGACGGAGTGGCCGGGCCGCGGGACCTGTGGCGGGCCGAGGCGTCGCTGTGCAGGCGGGTCGAGGATGACGGTTTCCGGCTGCTGCACCGCTCCGGTTTCGGCCGCGCCGCCGTCGTAGGGGTCGCAGCCGTGCTGGCGGTCGATGCCTGGCGCGTTCGGGCAGCGCTCGAGTCGGCGGCTCGCGGTGGCTCCGGGACGGCCCTGGAGGCGTTCGATGCCGTGGCCTGAGACGGTCGAACCGGTGCGGATGGAGCGAGTGGCGGTCGTGGCCCCCACCGCGCTGCTGCGCGACGTCCTGGTCCACGTGGCAGACGAGGGCACGGTGGAGATCGACCGGGAGGGCCCGGAAGGGAGGGCAGGCGAGCCGGGCGTCGCCGCCAGGCGCCTGCAGCGGCTGGAACAACAGCCGGCAGTCCAGCCGGCGCTGTCGCTGCTCGCCCCGGATCTGGATGCCCTGGAACGGGACGGACGCCTGGACCTGCTGGCCGGCGAGGCCGAGGTCGAGTCCTCGGTCGCATCGGCCGTCGTCCGCGGCGAGGTGGCGGCCGTGGCCGGGTGGGTGCCGGCAGCCAGTCTCCCGAGGCTCTCCAGCCGGCTCGCCGAGGCCGGCGGTGGCGTCGTCCTCCTCCCGCCGCCACGGGGTCTGGACCCGCCGACCCTGCTCCGTTCGGGAGGCGACGTGCGGCGGTCGTTCTCGCCGCTGGTGGAGACGTACGCCACCGTGCCCTACGCCGACGTCGACCCGACGGTGATGGCCGGGCTGGCCTACATGGTCATGTTCGGAATGATGTTCGGCGAGGTCGGGCACGGGGCGCTCGTCGTGCTGCTCGGGCTGCTCATGCGCGCGGGCAGGCCGCCGGCGTTGGCCCGCTTCCGGAGGTCGTGGCCGTTCGTCGTCGGCTCCGGGCTGGCCGCGATGGCGTTCGGTCTGCTCTACGGCGAGTTCTTCGGACCCACGGGCGTGGTCCCGGTGCTGTGGCTGGAGCCGCTGGAGGAGCCCGTGACCTTGCTGTCCGCGGCCGTCGGGGTGGGTGCCGTCCTGCTTGCCGGCGCGTACGTGGTCGGCACGGTGAACCGCTGGCGGGAAGGTGGCTGGCCGCTTGCGCTCAGCGCCCCGTCGGGAATCGCTGGGGCGTCCCTGTTCGCAGGGCTCGGGCTGCTCGTCCTCGGTGCGGTGAGTGGCCTGGCCTGGGTGATGGCGATCGGTGGGCTCGTCGCGGGCGGCGGTCTCGTGCTTGCCTTCGCAGGCTTCGTCGCGGCCGCACCCGGGGAGCCGGCGGGAGGTCGACCGGCGCGGATCGTGCAAGCCAGCGTCGAGCTGTTCGACTCGGTCATCCGGCTCGGCACCAACTTGGCGTCGTTCGCACGGCTGGCCGCGTTCGGGCTCACCCACGCCGCCCTGGGCCAAGTGGTCTGGGACGGAACCACCGGCCTGTGGAGCAGCGGAGGGCTCTTCACCCTTGCCGCCATAGCGGTGTTCGTCGTGGGAAACGCGCTGGCGTTCGCGCTCGAGGCTCTGGTCGCGGGGGTGCAGGCGCTGCGGCTCGAGTACTACGAGCTCTTCTCCCGTGTCTTCGCGGCGGAGGGTCGTGGCTTCCGGCCGTGGCACGTTCCGGTGGACCTGTCGTACCAGCCGTCCACGGCGCCGGCGACGGCGGACTCGGTCACCGACGATCGGAGGTCCCCATGACGACCTGGCTTGCCGCCCTTCCGGTGCTGGTCGAGGCCATGGCCCCCCTGGCACAGCAGGCGGAGGGCACGTCGTCCACGTGGGCGGCGCTCCTGGGCGCGGCCATCGCGGTTGCCGGCTCCTCCATCGGCGCGGCCATTGCGGTCGCCTACACGGGCGCGGCCGCGCTGGCCGCGATGAGCGAGCGGCCGGAGCTGTTCGGCCGGGCGATGGTCATCGTCGGTCTCGCAGAAGGCATCGCCATCTACGGGCTGATCGTCGCGATCATCCTCATCGGGAGGGCGTGAGCTGCGATGTCACGGGTGGCGGTTCTCGGGGAGGCGGCGGTGGTGACCGGGTACTCCCTCGCCGGCGCCGTGGTGCTGCCCGCGGACACCGAGGCCGACGTCCTCGCGGCCTGGCAACGACTGCCGGACGACGTAGGCGTGGTCATCCTGACCGCGCGAGCGGCGGGCATCCTGGGCGAGGCGGCAACGACCGCGCTCGGCCCGCTCGCGGTGGTGATCCCGCCGTGACCGCGCTGGAGACTCGTACGGCCGACCCCCTCGCGCCGGTCCGAGCCGCCCTGGTCGACCGGGCCCGCGAAGACGCCGCGAACGAGGTCGAGCGTGCGCGGCAGGAAGCCCGCGAGATCTTGGCCCGGGCGCGACGTGAAGCGGACGCCATTCGTGCCGAGGCCAGGGCACAGGGCGAGGTCGACGCCGAAGCCCTCCTCGTCGCCGCGCGCCTCCGCGCCCGCCGTCACGCCCGAGCCGTCGTGCTCCGGGCTCGCCGGGACGTGTACGACGAGGCCCGCCGCCAGGTCCGGCAACGGGTCAGCGAGCTGCGTGACCAGCCGGCGTACCGCCTCCTGCTGGACAGCCTGGAGGCGCGCGCCCGGGAGGTGCTCGGGGCGGACGCGCTCGTCACGGAGCCGCCGGAGGGCGGTGTGGTCGCCGAGTCTCACGGACGACGCTTCGTGTGCACGCTCACCGAGCTGGCCGACCGTGCACTGGCGAGAACCGCCGACATGGAGGGGCTCTGGTCGGCGTGAAGGCCCGGGTCGTGCGGGTGTCGGGCTCCCTCGTCGAGGTGGACCAGCTCGAGGGAGTCGCCATGTTCGAGGTCGTGGCGCTGGGTGAGCGGCGGCTGCCGGGAGAGATCGTCGCCGTCCGGGGCCGGCACGCCACGGTCCAGGCATACGAGGGCACGGGAGGGCTGGCGCCGGGCGCCGAGGCGGTCGCCCAGGGAGTGCCGCTGTCGGCTCGGCTGTGGCCCGGGCTCCTCGGCGGCGTCTTCGACGGTCTGCTGCGCCCGTTGTCCGGAGCCGGCACCTGGCTGGAGCCGGGCACGGCCACGCAGCGCGCCTTCGGTGGGGAGTGGCAGTTCACTCCCACCGCGCGGGTGGGCGCGACGGTGGCTCCTGGCGACGAGCTGGGGGTGGTGGGCGGCGGCACGCTGCCGTTTCGGGTGCTCGTGCCCTGGGGGGTGGCCGGGCGCGTCCAGCACCTGAGCGACGCCGGGCGCTACGACGCCGACGAGGTCGTTGCGACCGTCGGCGGTCGGCAGGTCGGGCTGACCGCCACGTGGCCGGTCAGGCGTGCTCGGCCCTACCGGGAGCGACTCGAGACCGCGGAGGGACTGTCCACGGGGCAGCGGGCGATCGACCTCCTCTACCCGGTCGCACGCGGCAGCACCGCAGCCGTCCCCGGCGGCTTCGGCACCGGGAAGACCGTCCTGCTCCAGCAGATCGCGAAGTGGTGCGACGCCGATGTGATCGTGTACGTCGGCTGCGGCGAGCGCGGCAACGAGATGGCAGACGTCGTCGAGGAGCTCCAGGCGCTGGAGGACCCGCGCACGGGTGACCGGCTCGCCCGCCGCACGGTGACGATCGCCAACACGTCGAACATGCCGATGATGGCGCGGGAGGCCAGCATCTACACCGGCGTCACGGTTGCGGAGTTCTTCCGGGACATGGGGTACGACGTCGTCGTCATCGCCGACTCCACGTCCCGCTGGGCGGAGGCCCTGCGCGAGTTCGCCTCCCGAACCGGTGCCTTGCCCGCCGAGGAGGGCTACCCGGCCGGGCTCGCCTCCGCGCTGGCCGCGTTCTACGAGCGTGCGGGGGCGGTCACCACGCTCGGTGGGCGGCGCGGCTCGGTCACCATCATCGGTGCGGTCTCACCGGCCGGCGGTGACATGACCGAGCCGGTCACCGCACATACCCAGCGCTTCGTGCGGTGCCTGTGGACGTTGGACCGCGACCTCGCCTACGCCCGTCACTACCCGGCTGTGACGTGGTCGTCGTCCTTCTCCCGTGACGTCGAGGCGCTGGGCGTCTGGCACGCGCGCCGAGGAGACCCCTCATGGGGACGCCGCCGCGGACGGATCGTCTCCCTGCTCGCCGACGCCGACCGGCTCACCGCGCTGGCCGAGCTGGTCGGCGCCGCCGCGATGCCGGCGTCCGAACGCATCACCATGCTGGCCGGGCGTCTGCTCCGCGAGGCGGTCCTCCAGCAGAACGCGCTCAGCAGGACTGACGCCATGTGCTCCGCGGCCAAGGCAGCCGCTCTCGTGGACGTCGTCCTGACCGTCGTCGACCGGTGTCAGACGCTCGTGGACTCCGGCGTGCCGGCGACCTCGATCGAGGTGCTCGACTTCGGGCCGCTCGTGCGCGCCCGCGAGGAGGCAGGGCCCGACGACGCGGCAGGCGTCCGGAAGCACGGCGAGACGATGCTGGCCCGCCTCGAGGACCTCACGTGACCACGGCACGCTCCTTGTCAACACCAGGCGACTCCGTGGGCCTGGTGGAGTACACGGGCGTCGCGGAGATCCGCGGTCCCCTGCTCGTCGTGCGGGACGTGTCCGGTGTCGGCTGGGAGGAGTCGGCCCAGGTCCGGCTCGACTCCGGGGAGGTGCGGCACGCGCTCGTCCTCGAGGTGGATCGCGACCTGGCCGTCGTCGAGGTGCTGGAGGGCACCGACGGCATGAGGGCCGCGGGCACACGCGTCACGTTCGCTGGCGAGACCCTGCACATCCCGGTCGGCACCGAGTGGCTGGGGAGGGTCTGCAACGGTCGCGGTGAGCCGGTCGACGAAGGACCACCGGTGCTGGGCAGCCGCAGAGCTCCCGTCTCGGGGTACCCGCTGAACCCCACGTGGCGGGAGCCGCCCTCAGAACCGATCCTCACCGGCGTCTCCGCCATCGACGCGCTGACAACCCTGGTGCGGGGCCAGAAGCTGCCGGTCTTCTCCGTTGCCGGGTTGCCGCACCTGGAGCTGGCGACCCAGATCGCGGCACAGTCCACGGCGGGCACGGATCCCTTCTGTGTCGTGTTCGCGGGCATGGGACTCACCCACGCGGACGCGGCCATGGTCCGTGACGTGCTCGACGACCGCGCGGCCTCCGGGGAGCTGGCGATCCTCGTCAACACCGCGGACGACCCCGTCGTCGAGCGGGTGCTGACCCCGCGCATCGCACTCACCGTCGCCGAGCACCTGGCGTTCGACCTGGGACGGCACGTGCTCGTCGTCATGGGGGACATGACGACGTACGCGGAGGCACTGCGGGAGGTGTCGGCGGCTCGCGGCGAGATCCCCTCTCGCGGTGCCTATCCGGGGTACCTCTACAGCGACCTGGCCTCGCTGTACGAGCGCTGCGGACGGATCCGCGGCCACCCCGGCTCGGTCACCGTCGTGCCGGTGCTCACCATGCCGGCGGGGGACATCACCCATCCGGTCCCCGACCTGACGGGCTACATCACCGAAGGCCAGGTCGTGCTGTCGCCGGACCTCCAGGCGGACGGCGTCTACCCGCCGATCGAGCCGCTGAGCTCCCTGTCTCGGCTCATGCGCAAGGGTGCCGGGCCGGGGCGTACCCGCGAGGACCATCTCGACGTGGCAGCCCAGACCCTCGCCTCGCTCGCCCGCGCGCGACAGGCCAGGGAGCTGGCAGACCTCGTGGGAGAGGACGCGCTCAGCGCCACCGACCGCTCCTACATCGAGTTCGCCCGCGCGGTGGAGCGCCGCCTGCTGAACCAGGGCCGGGACGAGGCACGGTCACTCGACGAGACCTTCGACCGGGCGTGGGACGCGCTGTGCGTTCTGCCGCGCCGGGAGCTGACGATGCTGCCGGCTCCACTCGTCGCACTGCGGTACAACGGATCCACCGAGGAACGGTGAGCTCCGGTGCCGGACCTGCGCCGAGTCCCCCCTGGACGAGCCGGGCTCCTGTGGCTGAGGCGCCGGCTCGGCATGGCGCGTCGTGGGGCCGACCTGCTGGGCCAGCAGCTGCGCATCCTGCAGGCCGAACGGCAGCGGTTCGCCCTCCTGGCGGAGCGCACCGGTGAGGCCTGGCACGCCGCCAGCCGGGAGGCGGACACGTGGCTGCTGCGCGCCGCCCTGATCGGCGGGGAACGCGCCGTCCGGCTGGCGAACGAGGCGGCACGTGCGGACGTCGACATCCTCTGGGCCCAGTCGATGGGTGTGCGCTACCCGTCGGAGGCGACGTGCACCGTGCCGGAACCTGACCCCGCTGGGCCGCCGGTCGGCAGTGCCGCGGTGGTCATGGCACGCGCTGCGTACCGCCGTGCGGTTCAGGCCGCGGTCCAGCACGCGGTCGCCCGAGCAGCGGTGACGATCA
The DNA here is from genome assembly GCA_049325235.1 of Actinomycetota bacterium. GTDB lineage: Bacteria > Actinomycetota > Actinomycetes > Actinomycetales > SCSIO-59966 > SCSIO-59966. The sequence continues at coordinate 10,354 of JBMOMI010000069.1, forward strand.
TGGAGGTCGAGGAGGCCGCGACCCGGCGAAGGCTGCGGGCGATCGAGAACCGGTGGATTCCCGCGCTCGAGCAGGCGTTGGCCCAGGTGCGGCTCGGCATCGAGGAGCGCGAGCACGCCGAAGCGGTGCGCCGGCGCTGGGCCTCTGACCGGCACTCGCAGCGGTTCGAGGCCGGCGTCGAGCAGGATCTGCCATGAACGACTGGGCGGCGCGGAGGATCCTCGTTGCGGTCAATGACTCGCCCGCGGCGCTGGCCGCGGCCCGCGCGGCCGTCTACCTGGCAAGAGCGACCGGCGCCGAGGTGCGGTTCGTCCACGTCCTGGGGGACGGCGAGTTGGCGCGAGCCCTGGACGGCACCGATCACGGGAGACCGGTCGAGGAGCGGCGCACGCGTGCTGCCACGTCGCTCCTGCAGCGTCTCGTCGCCCAGGCGCACCGGGAAGGCGTCAGGGCCGACAGCGCCGGGCTGGAGGGGGAGCCAGCGCGGCTTGTTCTCGGGCAGGCCCGCAGCTGGGGGGCCGACCTGGTCGTCATCGGCCGCTCGGACGTCCCCGCGACCGGGAGGCCCTACGTCGGCACGGTGACCCGGCACGTGCTGGAGTTCAGCGACGGCCCGGTGCTGGTTGTGCCCAGGCCGGGGTGAGGTGCGCGGTGACGGCGATCAGGTGACGTCGGTGCCACTCGCCCCGCTCGACGTGTCGCCTGGTCCACTGGACGACGACGCCGGACGCCGCGGTCCCCACGACGGGTCCGGCACGCCCGGCGGCTGCACCTTGCGCCGCCCCGGCGCCGCGTGCCCCTCGCCGCTCTCCCCAGGCTCCTTCGCGCCGGGCCACGGCTTGACTGCACGCGCGGCCAGCACGAACGACTTGCGCAGCGGCGTGCCCTCGAAGCCCTCGGGCAGCAGCAGCGGACGCAGCGGCTCGCCCACCGCATCGGTGAAGCCCGTGAAGTCGACGCCGAACATCTCGTGCGTCTCCCGCTCGTGCCAGGCGGCGCCGGGCCACACGCCGGTCGCGCTCGCCAGCACCGGGTCGCTCGCAGGCACTCGCGTGCGCAGCAGGAACCGTTGCAGGGGAGCGGATCTCGTCGCCACGACGTGGGCGACGACGTCCACGCCGGACGGGTCGCCGTCGGGCTCGTCGACGGCGGACAGCCAGTCCAGCATGTCGCAGCCCAGGACGTCGCGCGCGGCCGTGAGCGCCTCCACCCACCGCTCGCGGGGCACGTCGAGGCACGGCGTCCCGGTGGCGTCGGATGCCGCCACCTCGACCCCGAGCGCGCCGGTGAGCGCTGCCGCGACGTCGCTCATCGGCGCGGCCCCGAGTACCGCTCGCCCACGTGCTCGGCGGCGATCTTGTCCTGCAGCGCGACGATGCCCTGCAGCAGCGCCTCCGGCCGCGGCGGGCAGCCGGGGACGTACACGTCCACGGGCACGATCTGGTCGACGCCCTTGGTGACGCAGTAGGAGTCCCAGTACGGCCCGCCGGAGTTGGAGCAGGCCCCGAAGGAGATGACGTACTTCGGTTCCGGCATCTGCTCGTAGAGCCGCTTGATGGCCGGGGCCATCTTGTCCGTCACCGTGCCGGACACCACCATCAGGTCGGCCTGCCGCGGCCCCGGTGCGAACGGGATGACGCCGAGCCGGATGAAGTCGTGCCGGGCCATCGACGCGGCGATGAACTCGATCGCGCAGCACGCGAGGCCGAAGTTGAACACCCACAGGCTGTACCGGCGGCCCCAGTTCAGCACCACGCGCACCGGGTCTCCGGCCACGCGCTGGAGCGGGCCGACGGACGGGTCCGGCAGGCTCACTGCCACGACAGCACCCCCTTGCGCCACGCGTGGACCAGTCCCACCGCGAGGATGCCGAGGAACACGGCCATCGTGACCAGCGTGGCCCAGCCGTAGGCGTCCACGACCGTCGCCCAGGGGAACAGGTACGCGGCGTCGACGGCGAACACCACGTACAGGTACGCGTAGAGGTAGTAGCGGATCTGCGTGTTCGCCCAGCCGGTACCGACCGGGTCGACCCCGCACTCGTAGGTGCTGGACTTGGCCGCCGTGGGCACGGCCGGCCGCAGCAGGCGGTTGGCGCCCATGCCGACGGCGACGAACAGCACGCCGGCCACGAGCACCGCCCCCACGACGACGTACGGGTCGGCTGCGGCCACGTGCCGACTGTAGTGCGATCCCCTCTACGCTCGGTGGATGCTCACCACGGCCCGCGCCCGGGCAGCCGCCTCGGTGCTGGCGGCTGCGCTCGCCCTGGGCGCCTGCTCGGGCGCCGAGGAGCCGTCCCCGCCGTCGACCGGCGCCACGCCACCGGCCACGACGGCCGCCGACGCGGTGAGCGTGACCGGCGTCCCCGCCGAGCTCGCCGCGGTCGTCGAGACCCTGTACCGCGGCGGGGACCTGCCCGCCTCCGCCACGGCCGCCTCCGCCCTCGGCGGGCGGACGCCGGTCGACGGCCCGGTGACGGCCGAGGGCGCCACCGCGACCGTCCGCGGCGCCCAGGTCGCG
>JBMOMI010000070.1:0-12872 GCA_049325235.1 Actinomycetota bacterium
GGTGCGCGCCGCCCTGGGGCGAGCGGGCCTGGACGTCGACGACGTCGGCGTGCTGGAGGTGACCGAGGCGTTCGCCGCGCAGCTGCTCGCCTGCACCGACGAGCTCGGCCTCGACCCGCTCGGCGCCGACGCCGACCGGGTCTGCCCCGACGGCGGCGCGATCGCGCTCGGTCACCCGTGGGCGGCGTCCGGGGCGCTGCTGGTCGTGCGGCTCTTCTCCGCGATGGTCCGCCGCGCGGGCCCGCGCAGCGGGGTGGCCGCCTGCGCGGTCGGCGGCGGCCAGGGCGTGGCCGCGGTGCTGGAGCGGGTCGGATGATCGCGCTGGAGTCGGTGAGCCACCGGTTCGGCGACCGGGTGGTCCTCGACGAGGTCGACCTGCGCCTGACCGAGCACCGGATCGGCGTCGTCGGCGCCAACGGGTCCGGCAAGTCGACGCTCGCCCGCACCCTCAACGGCCTGGTGGTGCCGACCACCGGCCGGGTGGTCGTCGACGGGCTCGACACCGCCACGGACGGCGCGGCGGTACGCCGGCGCGTCGGCTTCGTCTTCACCGACCCCGACGCCCAGATCGTGATGCCGACCGTCGCCGAGGACGTCGCGTTCTCGTTGCGCCGCAGCGGCCTGTCGCCGCAGGAGCAGGCCTCCCGGGTCGCGGACGTGCTCGAGCGCTTCGGCCTCGCCGGCCACGCCGACCACCCGTGCCACCTGCTCTCCGGCGGGCAGAAGCAGCTGCTCGCGCTCGCCGCGGTGCTGGTCACCGAGCCGCGGGTCCTGGTGCTCGACGAGCCGACGACCCTGCTCGACCTGCGCAACGCCCGCCGCATCGCCGACCTGGTCGCCGCCCTGCCGCAGCAGGTGGTGCTCGTCACCCACCACCTGGAGCTGCTCGACGGGTTCGACCGGGTGGTCGTGCTGGAGGAGGGCCGCGTGGTCGCCGACGGCCCGCCGCCGGTGGCGCTGCCCGCCTACACCGCGCTGATGGCGGCGACGTGACCGGCTGGTACGTGCCGGGGAGCAGCTGGCTGCACCGCGCGCCCGCCGGGGCCAAGCTGCTCGCGCTCGCCGCCGGGACCACGGCGCTGGTCGCCGTCCGCACGCCGCTGGCCGTGGCCGCCGGGGCGCTGGTCGTGCTGCTCGCGGCCCTCACCACCGGACTGGGCGGCCGCGCCCTCGCCGCACAGGTGTGGCCGCTGCGCTGGCTCGTCGCCGTCCTCGTCCCGTTCCAGGTGTGGACGGCGGGGCCGCGGGCCGCCCTGGTGGTCGTCGGGACGCTGGTCGTGGCGGTCGCCGTGGCCGGGCTCGTGACGCTGACCACCCGGGTCAGCGAGATGCTGGAGGCCCTCACCGGGCTCCTGTCGCCGCTGCGCCGCCTCGGTGTGGAGCCCGACCGGGTGGCGCTGCTGCTCGCCCTGGCCGTGCGCACCGTCCCGGTGCTCGCGGCCACCGCGGAGGAGGTGCGCGACGCGCGCCGGGCCCGCGGCCTGGAGCGCAGCCTGCGCGCGCTGCTCGTCCCGCTGGCCGTCCGCAGCGTCCGGCACGCCGACCGGCTCGGGGAGGCGCTCGCCGCCCGCGGCGTGGACGACTGAGGCAGGCTGCGGGTGTGCGTGACCTCGACCTCGTCCTGCTCGGCGCCACCGGGTTCACCGGCCGGCTCGTCGCGGAGCACCTGGCCTCCCACGCCCCGCCGGGCCTGCGCTGGGCGCTCGCGGGCCGGGACCGCGGCCGCCTGGAGGCGGTCCGGAGCCGCCTCGGCGTCGACGTCCCCGTCCTCGTGGCCGACGTGCACGACGAGGCGGGCATGCGCGCGCTGGCCGAGCGGGCACGCGCCCTGGCCACCACCGTCGGTCCGTACGCGGTGCACGGCGAGCAGGTCGTGGCCGCCTGCGCCGCCGCGGGCACCGACTACCTCGACCTCGCCGGCGAGCCGGAGTTCGTCGACCGCACGTTCGTGCGGCACCACGCGACGGCCGAGCGGACCGGCGCCCGGCTGGTGCACGCCTGCGGGTTCGAGTCGGTGCCGCCCGACCTCGGGGTCCTGTTCACCGTGCAGCAGCTCCCCGACGGGGTGCCGCTGCGTGTCGACGGCGTCGTGCGGGCGCGCTTCGCGGCGTCCGGGGGCACCCTCTCCACCGCGCTGCACGGCACGGCCCGCGCCGCGGACCTCGTGCGTGCCCGGCGCGAGCGGCGGGCCACCGAGCCGGTGCTGTCGGGTCGGCGGGTGCGGGCGGTCCTGCGCCGGCCGGGCCGCGACCCGGGGACCGGGGCCTGGGTGCTGCCGGCACCGACTCTGGACCCGAGCGTCGTCGTCCGGTCGGCCCGGGCGCTGCCCCGCTACGGGCCCGACTTCACCTACAGCCACGCGGTGGGGGTCTCCAACCCCCTGATCGGCGCCGGACTGGTCGCCGGCGCAGGGGCCGCGCTCGTCCTCGCCCAGCTGCCGCCAGCGCGCCGGCTGCTGCTGCGGGCGCTGCCGGCGGGCAGCGGCCCGAACGCGCAGCGGCGGGCCCGCGGCTGGTTCACGGTCCGGTTCACCGGCGCCGGCGGAGGACGGCGCGTGGTCACCGAGGTCAGCGGCGGCGACCCGGGCTACACCGAGGCGTCGCGGATGCTCGCGCAGTCGGCGCTGTGCCTGCTGCTGGACGACCTGCCGGCGACGGCCGGGCAGGTGACCACCGCGGTGGCGATGGGCGACGCGCTGCGGGAGCGGCTGGAGAGGGTCGGCGTCGGCTTCCGGGTCCTGGAGGCCTCGGGAGGTGGCGGGATCCCATGATCACCGCTCGGTGAGGCGGACACGGACGGCGCGGGCCCGGTGCGCGGCGTCGGCGAGGACGGCGAGCCGCGGGTCGCGGACGTCGAGCAGCGGGCCGCGGGGCAGGCCCGCGACGTCGCGCAGCCGCGGGTCGGCGAGGACCTCGGCGACCAGCAGCCGGTCACCGCCCGGCACGACGACGTCCGGAGCCGGCGCGGCCCGGTCGAGCACCTGCCGGACGGCGCCGGCCGCGGCGTCGGTGAGCCCGGCGGCCTGCCCGGTGCGGCGCCGCGCGAACCGCTGCTGCGACCAGCCACCGGCCGCGGTGCGGCCCTGCGCGTACCGGGTGCCGACGCGGTGGTCCGCCAGCTCCCCGGCGCGGGCGAGCCCGGCGCCGTAGCCGCCGCGCCGCACCAGCACGAGCAGCGCCGTCCGCGGCCTGGCGGCGTGGGCCGCCAGAGCGCTGACCGGGTCGCCGGCCAGGTCGGCGGGCGGCCACGGGACCTCGATCTCGGCGACGGCGCCGTCCGTGGCCACCAGGGCGACGGCGTCCGGCCTGATCGACACCTGGACGGCGCCGTGGCGCCCCGCGAAGCCGTCGGCCCACCGCTCGAGGCGCTCGGGCGCGACCTCGACCAGGCGGTGCGAGGTCAGAGGGACCTCAGACGTTGAAGCCGAGCGCGCGCAGCTGCTCGCGACCGTCCTCGGTGATCTTGTCGGGGCCCCACGGCGGCATCCACACCCAGTTGATGCGGTGGCCGGCGACGAGGCCGTCGAGCACCTGGGTGACCTGGTCCTCGATGACGTCGGTCAGCGGACAGGCGGCCGAGGTCAGGGTCATGTCGATGACCGCGTTGTTGTGCTGGTCGACGGTGATGCCGTAGACGAGCCCGAGGTCCACGACGTTGATGCCGAGCTCGGGGTCCACGACGTCCCGCAGCGCCTCCTCGACGTCGGCGGCGTCGGTGGGCGTGGTGGCGGTGGTCTCGCTCATGACCTCTCCTCGTGGGGCTCTCGTCCAGGGTAGTTTCCGGCGGCGGCCGCCCGGGACACGGCGTCCCGCATCGCCGCCCAGCCCAGCAGTGCGCACTTGATGCGGGCCGGGAAGCGGCGGACCCCGACGAACGCGGCGACGTCACCGTCGGTCTCCGGGTCCGCCTCGGCGCGCCCCTGCAGGACGTCGAGCACGCGGCCGTACCGGCGCATCGCGTCGTCCACGGTCGTGCCGGTGACCTCGTCGGCCATCACCGACGCGCCGGCGACGCTGATCGAGCAGCCGGCCGAGTCGTACGACACGTCCTCGACCCGCTCGCCGTCCAGGCGCACCCGCACCGTGACCTCGTCCCCGCAGGTGGGGTTCACGTGGTGCACCTCGACGTCGAACGGCTCCCGAAGGCCGGCCCGGTGCGGGGACCGCGCGTGGTCCAGGATCAGCTCCTGGTACAGCTGCTCCATCGACATCAGGCGGCCCCGAAGAAGCTCCGCAGCCGGTGCAGGCCGTCGACGAGCGCGTCGACCTCCGCCGGCGTCGTGTACAGGTAGGACGACGCGCGGTTGGAGGCCTGGACGCCGTACCGCACGTGCAGCGGCCGGGCGCAGTGGTGGCCGGCGCGCACCGCGATGCCGTAGGAGTCCAGGAGCTGCGCGACGTCGTGCGGGTGCACCCCCTGCACGGTGAAGGCCACCGCTCCCCCGCGGTCCTGCGTGGTGGTCGGCCCGAGCACCCGCAGCCCCGGCACGGTCTGCAGGCCCTCCAGCATGCGCGCGGTGACGTGCCGCTCGTGCGCGGCGACGGCGTCCATCCCGAGCGCCTCGAGGTAGCGCACCGCGGCGCCGAGGCCGACCGCCTCGGCGATCGGCGGCGTCCCGGCCTCGAAGCGGTGCGGCGGGTCGGCGTAGCTCGACCCGGTCATCTCGACGACGCCGACCATCTCGCCTCCGCCGAGGAACGGCGGCAGCTGCTCGAGCAGGTCGTACCGGCCCCAGAGCACCCCGATGCCGGTCGGCCCGAGCATCTTGTGCCCGGTGAAGGCGATCAGGTCGGCGGAGCCGGCGCCGCCGAACGTCACGTCCACCGGCATCTGCGGCACCGCCTGGCTGGCGTCCACCACGACGAGCGCCCCTGCCTCGTGGGCGCGGCGCCCCAGCTCCGCGACCGGGTTCACGGTGCCGAGGACGTTGGACACCCAGGTGACGGCGAGCACCTTGGTCCGCTCGGTGAGCAGCCGGTCGAACGCGTCGAGGTCGAGGCGCCCCTCGTCGGTCACCGGCACCCAGCGCAGGGTGGCGCCGGTGCGCTGGCACAGCAGCTGCCACGGCACGAGGTTGGAGTGGTGCTCCATCTCGGTGACCAGCACCTCGTCGCCCGGCCCGACGCGCAGCGGCGGCTCGGCCCACGCGAGCACGCAGGCCGCGAGGTTGAGCGCCTCGGAGGCGTTCTTGGTGAACACCACCTCCCGGGCGTCGCCGGCGCCGACGAACCGGGCGACGTCCGCCCGGCCCCCCTCGTACGCCGCGGTGGCCTCGGCTCCGAGCTGGTGGACGGCGCGGGCGACGTTGGCGTTGTGCCGCTCGTAGTGCTCGCGGATCGCGTCGATGACGGCCCGCGGCTTCTGCGACGTGTTCGCCGAGTCCAGGTAGACCAGGGGGCGGTCGTCGGCGAGGCGGCGCGTCAGGATCGGGAAGTCCCGGCGCACCGCCTCGACGTCGAACCCCTCGTGGCGCATCAGACGGTCTGGGTCAGGAAGCGGTCGTAGCCCTCGGCCTCGAGCCGCTCGGCGAGCTCCGGGCCGCCCTCCTCGACGATCCGTCCGTCGACGAAGACGTGCACGAAGTCGGGCCGGATGTACCGCAGGATCCGGGTGTAGTGGGTGATCAGCAGGACGCCCACCTCGCCGGTGGCGCGGACCCGGTTGACGCCCTCGGACACGATCTTCAGCGCGTCGATGTCGAGCCCGGAGTCGGTCTCGTCGAGGATGGCGACCTTCGGCTCGAGCAGCTCGAGCTGCAGGACCTCGTGCCGCTTCTTCTCGCCGCCGGAGAAGCCCTCGTTGACGTTCCGCTCGGCGAACGACGGGTCCATCCGCAGGTTCTCCATCGCGGTGCGGACGTCCTTGACCCAGTGCCGCAGGCTCGGCGCCTGGCCGTCGATCGCGGTCTTCGCCGTGCGCAGGAAGTTCGACACCGTCACGCCGGGGACCTCGACCGGGTACTGCATGGCGAGGAACAGCCCGGCACGGGCGCGCTCGTCGACCGCCATCGCGAGGACGTCCTCGCCGTCCAGGGTCACCGCACCGGACGTCACCGTGTACTTGGGGTGGCCGGCGACGGCGTACGCGAGGGTGGACTTGCCGGAGCCGTTCGGCCCCATGATCGCGTGGGTCTCGCCCTGGCGGACGGTGAGGTTCACCCCCTTGAGAATCTCCTTGGTGCCTCCGTCACCGTCGTCCACGGCGACGTGGAGGTCGCGGATCTCGAGAGTGGCCATGCGGGGTCAGCGCTCCTTGCTGGTGGCAGGTTGGGTGGCGGTCACGTGGACGTCGACGTCGACGTACACGCCGTCGTTGTCGTCCGTGGTCAGCCGGTAGACGGGGATGGGGCGCGTGGCCGGCAGGGCGCTCGGCTCACCGGTGCGCAGGTCGAACCGCGACCCGTGCAGCCAGCACTCGATCGCGCAGTCGTCGACCTCGCCCTCGGACAGCGACACGTCCTGGTGCGAGCAGATGTCGGAGACGGCGTGCAGCTCGCCGTCCTCGTCCCGCACCACCGCGACGGGCACGGTGTCGCCGCCGGCGGTGGGGACGTCGACCCGCAGCACGTTCGTGTCGGCCGGGACGTCGGACACCGAGCAGACGCGCACGGCCGTCACCGGGAGGCTCCCGCCGGCGCGGTCATCGACAGGTCGAGCTCGCCCTCGATCGCCGCCATCAGCCGCTCGACGACCTCGGGCACGCCGATCTGCTGGACGACGTCGGCGAAGAAGCCGCGGACGACGAGGCGGCGGGCCTCGGCCTCGGGGATGCCGCGGGCCTGCAGGTAGAACAGCTGCTCGTCGTCGAAGCGTCCGGTGGCGCTGGCGTGGCCCGCGCCGACGATCTCGCCGGTCTCGATCTCCAGGTTCGGCACCGAGTCGGCCCGCGCGCCGTCGGTCAGCACGAGGTTCCGGTTCAGCTCGTAGGTGTCGGTGCCCTCGGCCGCGGCGCGGATGAGGACGTCACCCACCCACACGGTGTGCGCCGTCTCGCCCTGCAGCGCGCCCTTGTAGACCACGTTGCTGCGGCAGTGCGGCAGGGCGTGGTCCACGAACGACCGGTGCTCGAGGTGCTGGCCCGCGTCGGCGAAGTAGACCCCGAGCAGGGTGGCGTCGCCACCCGGGCCGGAGTACCGCACGTTGGTGTTCATCCGGACGATCGCCCCGCCCAGCGACACGGCGACGTGCTTGAACCGCGCGTCCCGGCCCACGACGGCGTCGTGCTCCGCCAGGTGCACCGCCTCGTCGTCCCACTGCTGGACCGACACGACGGTCAGGTCGGCGCCGTCCTCGGCCACGACCGACAGCACCTCGGAGAACCGTGCGGTCCCGGTGTGCTCGACGATCACGGTGGCCCTCGAGAAGCGGCCCGCGGTGACGACCAGGTGCCCCCACACGACGTCGTCGCCGGCCCCCTCGAGGGTCAGCCGCACCGGCTCGGCGAGGTCGGCGTCCGCCGGGACGGAGAGCCGGACGGCCCCACCGGAGTGCGCGACGGCCAGCGCCGCCGGGCGGTCGGCGGGCGGCATGACGCCGAGCGCACGTGCCTCGTCGGTGGAGATCTCGGTCAGCTGGACGCCGTCCGGCAGGCTCGTCTCCCAGCCCAGGTGGGCGTCGCTGGGCTCGTCCGCGAGCAGCGCCCCGAGCCGGTCGACGGGCGTGAACCGCCACTCCTCCTCCCGTCCGGTCGGGACGTCGAAGTCCGCCGGGTCGAACGACGTGCGCCGCTCGGCCCGGGACTGCTCGGGCACGCCGGCACCGTGGGAGTGCTGGCGCAGGCCGTGCGGGGCGTCGCCGCCGCCGTGGGTGGCCAGCGAGGTGTCCAGGGTGACGTCGGCCGGCGCCTGGGCCGCCAGGTCGACGGCGTGTTCCTGGCGCCGCTCGTCCGGCAACGTGGACGACGGGGCCGTTGCGTTCTTGTCCGCCATCGTCAGCCGACGGCTCCTTCCATCTGCAGCTCGATGAGCCGGTTCAGCTCGAGGGCGTACTCCATGGGCAGCTCGCGCGCGATCGGCTCGACGAAGCCGCGGACGATCATCGCCATCGCCTCCTCCTCGCTCAGCCCGCGGGACATCAGGTAGAACAGCTGGTCCTCGCTCACCTTGGAGACCGTCGCCTCGTGCCCCATCGCGACGTCGTCCTCCCGGACGTCGACGTACGGGTAGGTGTCGGACCGGCTGATCGTGTCGACCAGCAGCGCGTCGCAGCGGACCGTCGACTTGCTGTGGTGGGCGCCCTCGAGCACCTGCACCAGACCCCGGTACGACGTGCGGCCGCCGCCACGCGCCACCGACTTCGACACGATCGACGACGACGTGTGCGGCGCGGCGTGCACCATCTTCGCGCCGGCGTCCTGGTGCTGGCCCTCCCCGGCGAACGCGATCGACAGGGTCTCGCCCTTGGCGTGCTCGCCGAGCAGGAACACCGCCGGGTACTTCATCGTCACCTTCGAGCCGATGTTGCCGTCGACCCACTCCATCGTGGCGCCCTCGGCGGCGGTGGCCCGCTTGGTGACGAGGTTGTACACGTTGTTCGACCAGTTCTGGATCGTCGTGTAGCGCACCCGGGCGTTCTTCTTGACGACGATCTCGACGACCGCGGAGTGCAGCGAGTCGGTCTTGTAGATCGGCGCCGTGCAGCCCTCGACGTAGTGCACGTACGAGCCCTCGTCGGCGATGATCAGCGTCCGCTCGAACTGGCCCATGTTCTCGGTGTTGATCCGGAAGTAGGCCTGCAGCGGGATGTCGACGTGCACGCCCGGCGGCACGTAGATGAACGACCCGCCGGACCACACGGCGGTGTTGAGCGCCGCGAACTTGTTGTCCCCCGGCGGGATGACGGAGCCGAAGTACTCCTTGAAGAGGTCCTCGTGCTCCTTCAGCCCGGTGTCGGTGTCGACGAAGATGACGCCCTTCTCCTCCAGGTCCTCGCGGATCTGGTGGTAGACGACCTCCGAGTTGTGGACGACGAAGCCCTCGGCGATGAAGTTGTGCGGGCCGTCCACCTCGATGTCGTAGACCGGCGCTACGTCCACCGGGACGATCGACTCGATCCTCGCGAAGCCCAGGTGCTCCGTGACGTGGGACCGGAACGTCGTCCCCCGGGCGGAGGTGGCCGAGTGGGCGTACCGGCGGCGTCCGAACCGCTCGAGCCGCTTGGGGTTGCGGCAGCCGAGCGCCTCGAAACCGCCCGTGATGCCGAGCCGGAAGGCTCCGCCGAGACGGCTCGGGTCATGCCGGTGCAGCTGCGTGAACCCCCAGGGTCCCCCCGCGCGCAGGCCGCTCAGCTCGGCCAGGGCCTTGGCCTGCTCGATGAGAGGTGCGCTGACGGACGTGAGGACGACCCCGCCGTCGCGGCCGGGGCGGACGTAGCCGTCCGCGTCCACCCAGCCGCCGAGGAAGGCGAGCCGCTGGTCGCGCGGCAGCCCGAAGACCCACTCGGGCACCCACTTCGTGTGGGAGCCACCGGAGAACCCGAGGGCCCACAGCCAGTCCACCAGGGCCCGGGAGTTGACGACGATCCGGTACGGGTCCGCCTCGACGGCCCGCAGCCCGAACACGTTCTCGATGACCCGGATGATCTCGTCCCGCACCGCGGCGTCGGCCTCGTGGACGGCGAGCTGGACCCGGTGGGTGCGTCCGGAGCTCTGCAGGGTGCCGTCGCCGACGAAGAACCCGAGCAGCCACATGAGGTCGACGGTGGTCTCCGCGGGAACCGTCATGCCCTGGGCGGGCGGCAGAGGGTAGGGGGCGCCGAAGTCCGGCAGGGAGCGCGGCACGGCCACGAGGTCACCAGGGCGCAGCTCGCCGAGAGTCACCCAGCGACGGTGGTAGCGGGCACGCTGCCGGCCCTCCTTGCGCTCGTCCCGCAGGGCGAGGAAGGGGTGGTTGTCGGTGGCCTTGATCGACCGCCCGCCCACGCGCAGCTCGTACACCTGGCGCGTGTCGGTCTGGGCCGCGGCGCGCACCGGGGCGACGAGGAAGCGCTCGGCCTCTTCGTCGTAGGCGAAGATCTGGTCGCCGGGCTCGATCTCCTTGATCCGGACCTGCCCGCGGTTCGCCGTCCAGACGAGGCTCTCCCCGTCCAGGCACTCGTACTGCGCGGCCACGCCGGCCACCAGGCGCTGCTTCTCCGCCTCGGGGATGCCGAGGCGGTCGTAGGTGTTGCGGATGTCCTCCGGCAGCTCCTCCCACGAGGTGGCCTGCTTCTCGGTGGACTTCACGTAGTACTTGATCTGGTCGAAGTCGATGCCGGACAGGTCGCTGCCCCAGCTGGGCATCGGCTTCTTCTCGAACAGGCGCAGCGCCTTCAGCCGCGTGCGCAGCATCCAGTCCGGCTCGCCCTTGCGGCGGGAGATGTCCTCCACGACCTCCGCGGACAGCCCCCGGCGGGCGGACGCACCGGCCTCGTCCCGGTCGGCCCAGCCGTACTCGTAGGTCCCCAGCCCCTTGAGCTCGGGGTTGCGTGCCTCGATGTCGGCAGTGGTCATCAGTGCTTCCTTCCCTGGTGGGAGTCGTGCCCGTGAGGTGCGCGCCCGCCCACGGGCGGCGGCACCGGGACGTGCGTGGTGCAGACGTGCTCGCCATGGGCGAGCGTCGCCAGGCGCTGGACGTGCACGCCCAGCAGGCGGGAGAAGGCCTCGGTCTCGGCCTCGCACAGCTCCGGGAACTCCGCGGCCACGTGCTGGACCGGGCAGTGCCCCTGGCACAGCTGCGCGGCCGCGGCGGGTGTGCCGGACGCCACCGGTCGCGTGCTGGCGGCGTACCCGTCCGCGGACAGGGCCTCGGCTAGCGCCCGCGTCCGCGAGCGTACGTCGTCCCCGGCGGCGTCCACGACCGGGGCGTAGCGGCGCTCCAGGTCGGCGACGCGGGCCTGGGCGAAGGCCTCGACCGCGTCGCGGCCCTCGCGGTCGGCGAGGAACCGCAGCGCCGAGGTGGCCAGGTCGTCGTAGGCGGTGGTCATCGATGCGTGCCCCGCGTCGGTGAGGACGAACCGCCGGGCGGGCCGGCCCCGTCCCCGGGGCCCGTACACCGGCGCCCGGCGGGCCTCGACGAGGCCCTCGGCGAGCATCCGCTCGAGGTGCCGCCGGACCGCGGCGGGCGTGATCCCGAGCAGACCCGCGAGCTCGCTGGCGGTGACCGGACCCCGCTCCAGCACGGCGCGCGCGACCCGGTCGCGCGTGCGCGCGTCCGGCTCGGCGTGCTGCGCCGTGGCGGCGGGAGAGGTCACGTATTGCACAACGCGAGCATGCCGTAATTCATCCCCGCGAGGCAATCCGACCTCGCGGGAGTTGTCCGGACCGACCCTTCCTAGACTGCCCCGGTGCCGACGTCCCGCGACCCCGAGGCGGTGGCCCTGGAGGTCCGCGGACTGGTCAAGCGCTACGGCGCGACGACCGCCGTCGACGGTGTCGACCTCACCGCCTGGCGTGGCCGGGTGACCGCCGTCCTCGGGCCCAACGGGGCCGGCAAGACCACGACGGTCGAGTGCTGCGAGGGCCTCCGCGTCCCCGACGCCGGGTCCATCGCGGTGCTCGGCCAGGACCCCCGCCGCGGCGGGGCCCGGCTGCGGGCCCGGGTCGGCGTGATGCTCCAGGACGGCGGCCTGCCGACCGCGGCCCGGCCGCTGGCCCTGCTCCGGCACCTGTCCCGGCTCTACGCCGCTCCCCGCCCGCTCGCCCCGCTCGTCGACCGGCTCGGCATCGACGCCTTCGCCCGCACCCCGGTGCGCCGGCTGTCCGGCGGCCAGCGCCAGCGCCTGGCCCTCGCCGCCGCGCTCGTCGGCGACCCGGAGCTGGTGTTCCTCGACGAGCCGGGGGCCGGCCTCGACCCGCACGCCCGGCTGGCGGTGCACGGCCTGGTCCGCGAGCTGGTCGCCGCCGGCGTGGCGGTGACGCTGACCACGCACGACATGGAGGAGGCGGAGCGGCTGGCCGACCACGTCGTCGTCGTCGACCGCGGCCGGGTGGTGGCGTCCGGGTCGCCGGCCGAGCTGACCGGCGCGGCGGCCGCCGGGACGTCGCTGCGGTTCACGGCCCGACCCGGGCTGGACGTGGCGTCGCTGCGCCAGGCGCTCCCGGACGACGTCGCGGTCACCGAGCCGGCACCGGGCAGCTACCTCGTCGCCGGGTGCGTCGACCCGCAGGTGGTCGCGTCGGTCACCGCCTGGTGCGCCACGCACGGCGTGATGCCGCAAGGGCTGTCCGTGGGACGGCGCACCCTCGAGGACGTCTTCCTCGACCTCACCGGCCGGAGCCTGCGGTGACCCGGGCACCGGCGGCCCTGCCCCGCCGCGTCCTCGCGCAGGCCGGCTGGGAGACCGGCGTGCTGCTGCGCAACGGCGAGCAGCTCCTGCTCACCCTCGTGCTGCCCGCGCTCGTGCTCGTGGCGCTGTCGGCGGGCGCCCTGGTCGACCTGCAGCCGCCGACCGGCCGGTCCCGCGTGGACGTCGCCGCACCCGGCGTCCTGGCGCTGGCGGTGATGTCGACCGCGTTCACCGGCCAGGCCATCGCCACCGGGTTCGACCGGCGGTCCGGCGTCCTGCGGCTGCTCGGCACGACACCCCTCGGCCGGGGCGGGCTGCTGGCGGGCCGCTGGCTGGCCGTCCTCGCCGTCCAGGCCGTCCAGGTCGTCGTGCTCGGCGGAGCGGCGCTGGCGCTGGGCTGGTCACCCGACCTCACCGGGCTGGTGCCGGCCGTGACGGTCGTGGCGGCCGGGACGGCGGCGTTCACCGCGCTCGCGCTGCTGCTGGCGGGCACGCTGCGGGCGGAGGCGGTGCTCGCGGTGGCCAACCTCGTCTGGGTGCTGCTGCTCGCCGGCGGAGGTGTCGTGGTGCCCGCGCAGACGCTGCCCGGACCGCTGGCGTCGGTCGCCG
>JBMOMI010000071.1:0-12795 GCA_049325235.1 Actinomycetota bacterium
GTCAGCTCGTTGGCCGCGCGGCCCTCGCCGTCCGGCTGGTGCCCGGCGTCGGTGTCCCAGTAGCCGTAGTGGAACGGCAGGAAGAGCACGCCGGGGCGGATGCCGGTGACCCGAACGCGCGCGCGGACCGATCCGCGCGGCGACGTGATCTCGACCAGGTCGCCCTCGGTGACTGCGTTCGCCACCGCGTCCTGCTCCGACATCTCCACCCAGACGTCGGGGGCGGCCGCCTGCAGCTGCGGAGCCCGCGCGGTCTTGGTGCGCGTGTGGAAGTGGTAGATGGTGCGGCCGGTGGTCAGCGTGAACGGGAAGTCGTCGTCCGGCTGCTCGTGCGCCGGCAGGTACGCCGCTGCCTTGATGACCGCCTTGCCGTCGGGGTTCAGGGCCTCGTACTCGGTCGGCTCGACCGGCGCGCCGGTCACCATGTCGCGCCCGTAGCTCTCGCAGTAGTCAGGCGCGCTGAAGAACCGGCCGTCGACGTAGAGCCGCTCGGTTCCCTCGGGTGCCTCGTCGTTGCAGGGCCACTGGATGCCGCTGCCGCCGCGCAGCTTGTCGTAGGTGATGCCGGTGTAGTCGCACGGGCGGCCCCGAGAGCACTCCTTCCAGCCCTCGAACGCCCCTTCGGGGTCGCTCCACTTCACCAGCGGCTGGCCGTCGGCGTCCTGCAGCCCCATCCGGTGAGCGAAGTCGACGAAGATGTCGAGATCCGGACGGGCCTCGCCGGGGGGCTCGACCGCCTTCTCCGACAGGTGGACCGTGCGGTCGACGTTCGTGAACGTGCCCGTCTTCTCCCCCCACGTGGCCGCCGGCAGGACGACGTCGGCCAGCTGGGCGGTCTCGGTGAGGAAGATGTCCTGGACGACGAGGAACAGCCGGTCGTCGGTGAGGACGGAGCGGACACGCTGGAGCTCCGGCAGCGACACCGCCGGGTTGGTGCCGCTCACCCACATGAAACGGATCGACCCCTCCTCGGCGTACCGCAGCATCTGCATGAGGTGCGTCGGCGGGCCGTAGTGCGGGATGTGCATCGGGTCGACGTTCCAGACGCGGGCGAGGTCCTCCACATGGGCGTCGTTGGCCCAGTTCCGGAACCCCGGCAAGTCGCCGTCCGCCCCGCACTCGCGGGTGTTCTGCGCCGTGGGCTGCCCGTTGAACTGCAGGACGCCGCAACCGGGCTTGCCGAGCATCCCCCGCACGAGCACGAGGTTGTTGACCTGCACGGACGCCGCCGTGGCCTGGTGGGACTGGTAGAAGCCCTGCAGCACCGTGCAGAGCAGCCGCTCGGCCTGACCCAGGACGCGGGCGGCCTCGCGCAGCTGCTCCGCCGGGACGCCGGAGATCCGCTCGACGACCTCCGGCGGGTAGTCCCTGACCCGCTTCTCGAGCTCGTCGAAGCCGACCGTGTGGGCCTCGACGTACTCGCGGTCGACCCAGCCGTTCGAGATCACTTCGTGCAGAAGGCCGTTCATCACGGCGACGTTCGTGCCCGGTCGGGGCGCCAGGTGCACCGTGGCGGCCTCGGCGACCGGAGTGGGGCGCGGGTCGACGGCGACCAGCTTCGGCGGCTCGGGACCGGCGAGCCGGTCGAGGATGCGCATCCACAGCACCGACTGGGTCTCGGCCATGTTGTGCCCGAACAGGGCGATCACGTCGGCGTGGTCGACGTCCGTGTACGAGGCCGGCTGCCCGTCGCTGGCGAAGGTCTCCTTGAGCGCGGCCGCCGCCGTCGCGGTGCACAGCCGGGTGTTGCCGTCCAGGTGGTTCGTGCCGATGCCGCCGCGTGCGACCAGGCCGAGCGTGTAGTACTCCTCCAGGAACAGCTGCCCGGTCGTGTAGAAGGAGATCGCGCTGGGTCCCTGCTCCTCGAGCAGCTCCTGGCACCGGCCTACGACCCGGTTCATCGCCGTGTCCCAGTCCGTCTCGACGAGCCGTCCGCCCTCGCGGACCAGAGGCCTCGTGAGGCGGTCCGGCGAGGCGTTGGCCTGCCAGCCGTACAGGTCCTTGACGCCGAGCCGGCCGTGGTTGACCCGGTCGACCGCCCGGCCGCGCACGCCCACGATCCGGCCCCCGGCCACCGCGATGTCGAGCGCGTCCCCGTTGGAGTGCAGGATCGAGGCGCTCTGCACCCACCGCTCGACGGAGTCCTCGGAGACACCGTCGGCCAGGTGCTGGTCGACCCGCACGGGCCACGCCTGTCCCGGCCCGTACGGCGTCCGGCTCCCCCACGGCTCGGCGATCCTGTCGGTGCGCATAGTTCCTCCAGTGATGTCGTCTCTAGAGCTGCTGGCGGACGCCCGCTTCGTGGACGACCCCCTGAAGCTGGTCGCCCACGGTCCCCTCCACCGCCGTCGCGGCCGCGCCGCGGCGCAGGACGGGCAGCACGGCGCGCCCCAGGACGTCCTGCAGTTCGAAGGCAAACGCCGCGTAGAGGGAGACAGCGGCCAGCACCAAACCGACCACTCCGGCGGCCGTCATCCACCACGGCGACCCGCTGATCTCGGCGATCCCCGTGACCACGAAACGCAGGGCGGAGGTCCCCATCACGACCGCCCCGAGCAGCTTCGCGGAGCCGGCAGCGGTCGGCACCAGCAACGTCAGACCCGCCGTCACCAGCACCACACCCAGACCTGGGCTCGTCGCCCCGGGCGGGCTCGTCAGTGTCGCCGCTCCCGCCACGGCCCACGTACCGGCGAGGATGCCCATGCCGGTGCCGGCGACCGGGTCCCGCGCGCCGAAGCCGAGGACCGCGGCCAGGAGCTGCACGGGCACGGTGAAGGCCAGCGCCGCCAGGGCCGCCATCCGGCCCTGTGTCTGCGGGACCCATCCCAGCTGCACGGCCGCGAAGGCGGTCGTCGCGACCGTGAGGCCGATGAAGCCCAGGGGCAGCGGTGTCCCGATCGGGCGGAGCACGACTCGTGCGACGGCCTCAGGTGGTACCCCCCGGGCCTGCTCCTGCTCCTGCTGCGGCACCGTCGTCCCTTCGTCACGTCGCCGGTCTCGACCACGCCAGGCTCCACCCGGGGTCACGGCGCCGCAAACGCAGAACGAGACGGCCCCAGCCGAGATGACTGGCCCGGGGAGACCGGTCAGGGGAACGTGGTTGGGGCCGTCCCGTTGACCCCTACTGTGCCCGCGCGCGTCACCCGAACGCAGTAACGCGTTTGGGTCAGTGGCGCGTTGTGCTCACTCGACCACCGCAGGCTGCAGCTCATGTCGCGCCGGCGAGCTCGGCGAGCCGGGTCACCGTCGACCAGTTGCGGGTCGTCACGACGCCGCCGAGCCGTGGCACGACTCGACTGAGGGGCGAGGTGCGCGTGCCAGCTGCGTACGACAGGTAGACGACGCCGTCTCCGGCAGCGAGCTCGTCGTCGCCGTGACGCGTCCCGAGCGCCTCGACGTGGTCGGCGGACGGCGGCGGCTCGACGAACGCCACGTGCAGCAGCGTCGGCTCAGCGGTCTTGTGCGGGAACGGGTTCGCCTCGACGGTGCGGGCCAGCTGGGGGCCGGTCCGCACCACGACGCGGACGGCGAGACCGAGCCGCTCGGCGAGCCCCGCCTCGACGCGAGCGGCCAGGCCCTGCGGGTCGGCCCTGAGCACGGCGTTGCCGCTCTGCAGGTAGGTGGTGACGTCCTGCCCGCCGAGGTCCGTCAGCACGGCACGGAGATCGCTCATCGACAGCCGGTTGGCGCGGCCCACGTTGACCCCGCGGAGCAGCACGACGACAGGTTCCACGACTGTGCACCGTAGGTGCTCCACGGCTGGAGGGAACTTCGACCCTGACGCGCACCGGCGTCCGGCGCGAGCCTGGACGCGTGCGGTGGATGCGACGACTGGACGGAACCCGCTTCCGCGATCGGGCGGAGGCCGGCGCCATGCTCGCCCGACGGCTGGCGGAGGCCGGCCTGGAGGATGTCGTCGTCGCGGGTCTGCCCCGCGGCGGGGTTCCGGTGGCCGCGGAGGTCGCCCGCGAGCTCGGCGCCCCGCTGGACGTCGTCGTCGTCCGCAAGCTGGGGGTGCCCTGGCAGCCGGAGCTGGCCCTGGGGGCGGTCGGCGAGGGCGGCGTCCGGGTGCTCAACCCGGAGATCGCCCGACTCGTCCCCACCGAGGACGTCGATGCCCTGACCCAGCGAGCGTCCGCCGAGGTGGACCGGCGGGTCGCCGCGTGGCGCGGCCCGCACGCTCCCCACGAGCTGGACGGGCGCACGGTCGTCCTCGTCGACGACGGCATCGCCACCGGCGCGACGGTGCGCGCGGCCATCGCGGTGCTGCGGGCCAGCGGAGCGGCGCGCATCGTGCTGGCGGTGCCGGTGGCCGCCAAGGACGTCGTGGCCCGGCTCCGCCTGCTCGTGGACGACCTGGTGTGTCTCAGCGAACCGGTCGAGCTCTACGCGGTGGGCGCCTGGTACCTCGACTTCCGCCAGGTGGACGACGCAGAGGTGCGCCAGCTGCTCGAGCAGGCGCGCCGCCTGGGCCAGGGCGGGACGGCCGAGGTCGAGGTGCCCGGACCCGCTGGGCCGCTGCCGGCGATCGTGACCGTGCCCGCCGACGCGACCGGCCTGGTCCTCTTCGCCCACGGCTCGGGCAGCAGCCGCTTCAGCCCCCGCAACGCCGCGGTCGCCGAGCGCCTCAACGCCGCGGGACTGGCCACCGTGCTGACCGACCTGCTGACCGAGCCGGAGGCACGCGACCGGGAACGGGTCTTCGACATCCCCCTGCTGGCCTCGCGGCTGCTCGACGTGACGCGATGGACCTCCACTCAGGACCGGCTGGCGGCGTTGCCGCTCGGCTACTTCGGGGCCAGCACGGGCGCCGCCGCGGCGCTGTGGGCCGCGGCGGACCGTCCGGACCGCCTGGCGGCGGTCGTCTCGCGCGGTGGCCGCCCGGATCTCGCCGCGCCACGTCTCGGTGAGGTGACCGCGGCGACCCTGCTGATCGTCGGCGAGCGTGACCGGGAGGTCCTCGCCCTGAACCGCTCGGCGCAGGCGCAGCTGCGGTGCGAGAACCGGCTGGACGTCGTCCCCCGGGCCACGCACCTGTTCGAGGAGCCCGGGACCCTGGACACCGTGGCCGACCTGGCCGCCGCCTGGTTCGGTGACCACCTCCGGTGATCCGCCGACGGACCTACCGACGACCCCTCACGGGTGGATCAGCTCGACGTGCCGGCCGGCCGAGCTCGCCAGCTGCCCGAGGTCGTCGTGGTCGCCGGTGACGATCTCGTCGCCGTCCTGAGCCAGGAGCACGAGAGCGGCATCGATCACATCGGAGAGACCCGCCGCCGCGAGCAGCTGCCCCGCGGCACGGCCCAGCGACTCGTCGAGAGCTCGAACGTCGATCCCGGCGAGCGCCTGGGACAGCCGCGCCTGTCGCGGACCGCCACGCCATACCTGCCCCAGCACTCCGGCATGAGTGACCGGGAGGTCCCCGTCGAGCTGGGCTGCCTTCAGCCGCACCCACATCGGCCTGTCGTCCCGTGCCAGGGCGACGAGAGCTCCGCTGTCGAGCACGAGGGTCATGCCGACGTCGCCGCGCCGGCGGCCCGGGGCCGTGGGCCCCGGACGACGGTTGCGGCCCGTCGGTCAGCGCGCTGTTGTTCCGCGATCTCCTCGGCGGTGATGGCGCCGAACTCGCTCTCGAACTGCGCGACGGCAGCGGCGAGTTGGCGCAGCCTCCGGTCTCGCCGGACCTTGTCCTCCAGGGCTGCGTTGACCCAGCCGCTGACGGACTCCGCCTCACCGGCCTCGACCGCGCGCTGGCCCGCCTCGATCAGTTCCGGATCCACCGTGACCGTGAGTCGGCGCTTCCGGGTGCTCATACCGGGATGCTAACCGTGGTACGACCATCTGCATACCGAGAGGGAGCCGGGCCGGGCCCATCGACTCTGCCACGCCGGCCCGACGCGACGGACCGTGAGATCACACCGAGGAGGCGTCATGGGCGACACCGAGCACGTCTGGCGTGGGCACGTCCGCCTGCTGGAGATCCAGCTGCACGAGCACCGGGACAGCGTCGCCGCCGACGCCGCCCTCACCACGGGCAGCGGAACGCGGGTGCACGGCCACGGACGCGCGCGCCGTCGGCCCACGGACCCTGCCGGCCCCGACGTCGGCCGCCTGGTCGCCGCCGCGGGCGCGCTGCACGACATCGCCGCCCGGCTCGTCAGGCTCGCGTCGCAGGCCGGCCGAGGACCCGGCTCACACCGTCCGGACGTCGCGCCGACCGTAGACGACACCTGCCGCGACCGTCGTCACCACCGCGACCGCGAGCAGCAGGGCGGCCCCCTGCCCGTCCAGCCCGTTCGTCAACGGCCGCTCCGCGTAGGCCCAGTGGAACGGTGAGGCCGGCTGCCACGGCTCGAGCCAGTCGGCGAGCGGCGCCAGCGCCTCGAGCAGGAACGCAGCGATCGCGAGCCCCATGCCGGCGCCGATCGCCGTTGCGCGGCGACCGGTCGCGGCACCGAGCAGCAGCGCCACGCCGCCGAACGCGAGACCGAGCAGCACCGACATCGTGACCGCCGCGAGGATCCCGGACGTCGACACGTCCAGGTCCACCACCGGGGCCCCGACCACGAGCGTGACGGCCAGCGCCGCGCCGACGACAGCGGTCGTCGCGACGAGGGCCAGCACCTTGCCGGTCAGTGCCGTCCCCCGGCGGACCGGCAGGGCCAGCAGCAGGTCGGCGGTGCCGCGCTCCTCCTCGCCGGCGGTCGCACCGGCGGCGGCCGCGACCGCGACGCCGACGAGGATGAGCGGGACGACGAACGTGAACAGCTCGGCGTGCAGGTAGCCGGGACCGGTCGTGTAGTCGGCCAGGCCGAAGGCCTCGCGCAGCGCCTCCGGCCACGCCTCGACGAACGCCTGCATGCCGGCGGAGGTCTCCGCGATCGACGGGTACACCGACAGCTGCATCACGGCGATCAGGACGATGCCGGCGGTCCACACGGCGGTGGACCGCCACCGCTCCGCGGCCGCCCGGCCGGCGATGGCCAGGGCCTGCCGCTCGCTACGCGGACGATGCTGCACGTGCACGGCTCCTCCTCCGCTGCGCGGGCACGCCCTTCTCGACGTACCCCAGGAAGGCGTCCTCCAGGTCGGGGTCGTGCGTGTGCAGGTCGACGACCCCGTGGGCGACGGCGACGGCCAGCAGGGCGGTCAGCGGCCCGGTCACCCAGCACGTGGCGGTGCCGCCGCGCACGTCGACGTCGAGCACTCCTTCCACGTCACGCAGTCCCGGCGGGACGCCGTCCGGGAAGTCCAGCTCGATCCGGCGACGCGCCCGGGCCCGCAGCCCGTCGACGCTGTCGACGACGACCAGCCGTCCCTGCGACACGATCCCGACCCGGTCGGCCATCTGCTCGACCTCGGCCAGCACGTGGGACGACAGGAACACCGTGGCACCCCGCTCCACCGTCTCGCGGACGAGCCGGTGGAACTCCAACTGCACCAACGGGTCCAGCCCGCTCGTCGGCTCGTCGAGGACCAGCAGGTCGGGTTCGTGCATGAACGCCTGGATCACGCCCAGCTTCTGCTTGTTGCCCTTGGACAGGTCGCGCACTCGCCTGCCCAGGTCGAGGTCGAACCGCGCCGCGAGCGCCCGGTAGGCCGCCGGCTCGACGCCTCCCCGCATCCGCCCGAAGTACCGCAGCAGGTCCTCCCCGGTCATCCGCTCGTAGAGCGCCAGGTCACCGGGCACGTAACCGGTCCGGGCCCGGATCGCGGGACCGTGCCGAGTCAGGGCCATCCCGAGCACCGACGCCGAGCCCCGCGTGGGCCGTAGCAGCCCCAGCAGCAGCCGGATCGTCGTGGTCTTGCCGGCGCCGTTCGGGCCGAGGAAGCCGAAGACCTCCCCGCCGTGGACGTCGAGGTCCAGGTCCTCGATGCCGACCTGGCGGCCGTAGTACTTCGTCAGGCCGGCGGTCGCGATCACGCTGTCCATCACCGCTCCTCACACGGGCGTGATGACCCCGTAGTGGCCGTCGTAGCGGCGGTACACGACGCGGCCTCGACGGGTCTCGGCGTCGACGTAGAAGACGAACGGCTCGCCGCCGTCGTCGAGGCGCCGGCGGGCGGTGCCGTCGTCCAGCAGGGCGGGGCCGGGCTCGGGCACCACGCCGGGCGGCAGGTCGGCACGGTCGGGCAGCCCCATGACGCCGTACGCGCCGTCGTCCCGGCGGTGCACGAGGGCGTCCCGGCCGGACGTCGCGTCCACGAACAGGTAGAAGTCGTGGCCCACCGCCTCCATGTCGAAGGCGGCCTCGTCGACGGTCTGCCGGTCGACCGCGAAGGACTTGCGCCGCACCACCTCACGGTCCTCCACCGCCCGTGGGAAGACCCGTTGACGGTGTGTCGGGAGCATCCCCTTGCGCCACTCCCCGGCCTCGGGCAGGCCGATCCAGCGCGAGCGGTCCTGCCACCGCTCGGTGATCCGCACGATTTGCCGCTCCAGGCGCTCGACGACCACGTCGACGGCCTCGCGGGGACGCGGCCCGTCCCCGACCGCGCGCACGAGCCGCCGGGCGACGTCCATCGTCACCTCGACGTGGAAGGGCTTCGCGATGGCGGGATCGCCACGCCGGGTGACGACCACGTGCACGGTGCGCACCGGCCGGGTCACCAGGCGTGTCACGTGAGCGATCTTGTTCCGCGCGTACTCGGTGACGCCGAGCGGCATCTCCCCGCGCAGGACGACGTCGACGTCCTCGGGGCGGACCTGGCCTGCGACGGACGGGACCGACATGCCGATCTCCTCCTCTGGCGGTTGGTGCCCACTCTGCTCCGCCGGCCCGCCCCGGTTGAGGGCCGAAGGTCACTGCCCCGGGCCCGCCGGTCGCCGCATGCTCGAGTGCCGTGAGGGACGTTTCCGACCTGCGCGAGGAGACCGGCTGGCGGTGGCGGCTCGAGCCCCGCGGCGGGATGCGGGTGCCGGGCATCGTCTTCGCCTCCCGGGCGCTGCTGCCGGCCCGCGGTGACGACCGGGCCGTGCAGCAGGTGGCGGACGTCGCCACCCTGCCCGGGATCGTCGACGCCTCGTACGGCATGCCGGACCTGCACTGGGGCTACGGCTTCCCGATCGGTGGCGTCGCGGCGACCGACGTGGCCGCCGGCGGCGTGGTCTCGCCCGGCGGCGTCGGCTTCGACATCTCGTGCGGCGTCCGGCTCCTCGCGGTGGACGGCACGCTGGGGCGGCTCGGGCCGCGGCTCGGCGACGTGATGGACGCGCTCGACCGCGGCGTCCCCCGCGGCGTCGGCCCCGGCGGCATCCTGGACGTCGGGCGCGGGGCCGGGCTGGACGCCGTCCTCGTCGACGGGGCGGTGCGCGCCGTCCAGCTCGGCCAGGGCACCTCGCGCGACCTGGACCGGTGCGAGGACGGCGGGCGGCTCGCCGGCGCGGACCCCCGGCAGGTCGGTGACCGGGCGCGGCGGCGCGGTGCCGCGCAGGTGGGCAGCCTCGGCGCGGGCAACCACTTCCTGGAGGTGCAGGTGGTGGACGCGGTGCTCGACCCGGCCGCGGCGACCGCCTTCGGGCTCGAGGCGGGTCAGCTCTGCGTGATGATCCACTGCGGGTCCCGGGGGCTCGGCCACCAGGTGTGCAGCGACCACGT
Source organism: Actinomycetota bacterium (assembly GCA_049325235.1). GTDB lineage: Bacteria > Actinomycetota > Actinomycetes > Actinomycetales > SCSIO-59966 > SCSIO-59966. The sequence continues at coordinate 9,600 of JBMOMI010000071.1, forward strand.
CGCGGCGATGGAGGCGGCGATGCCGGCGCACGGGATCCGCGTCCCCGACCCGCAGCTGGCGTGCGCCCCGGTGGAGTCCCCGGAGGGCCGCGCCTACCTCGGCGCGATGATCGCCGCCGCCAACTACGGCCGGGCCAACCGCCAGCTGCTGACCCACCTCGTCCGCGGGGTCGTGCGGCGCACCGCGGGAGCGGACGTCGTGCTCGTCTACGACGTCTCGCACAACCTGGCCAAGCTCGAGCACCACACCGTGGACGGGCGGTCCCTGCGGCTGTGCGTGCACCGCAAGGGGGCGACGCGGGCCCTGCCGCCCGGCCACCCCGACCTGCCGCCGGACCTGCGCGCCGTCGGGCAGCCGGTGCTCGTGCCCGGCTCGATGGGGACCGCGTCGTGGGTGCTGGTCGGCGCCGACCCCGGAGGGGCCTTCTCGTCGGCCTGCCACGGCGCGGGCCGCACGCTCAGCCGGCACGCCGCGCACCGGCTGACCTCCGCCGGCTCCGTCCGCTCCCAGATGGCCGCCGCCGGCATCGACCTGCGGGGGCGGAGCCGCCTCGGGGTCGTCGAGGAGGCCCCGCTGGCGTACAAGGACGTCGACGAGGTCGTGCGGGTCACCGAGCTGGCCGGGCTGGCGCGCCGCGTGGCCCGCCTGCGCCCGGTCGGCGTGGTCAAGGGGTAGCTACACGTCCACGAGGACCCGGCTGTGCCACCCGTCGGGCCGCGGCTCGAGGGCCAGCTGGTGCCGCGTCACCGCCTTGGGGGCCGGCCCGACGGTCTCGACCCGGTCGAGGGGGACGACGCCCAGGGTGGCCAGCAGCGCACCGCCGTCCTCGACCACCGACACGGCCGCCGGCACCACGCCCTCCACCTCGACGAGGACCACCACCTCCTCGAGCAGGTCGCGCAGCAGCGCGGGGTCGTCCGGGCCGGTGACGCGGAACGCGACGGTGCCCTCGGGGCGGGCGAACCGCACGTCCGCGACCGCCTCGGCCAGCGCCCGCACGGTCTCCGCGAGGCACTCGGCCCGGGTGGGTGCCCACGCCTCGATGAGCAGGTCCGCGGTGTGCGGGAGGGTGCGGTGACCGGGTCGCACCACCTGACTGTCCGGCGTCCGGCGGCGAGGAGGCAACGGGACCAAAGGCCCTACGGGCCAGGGCTGCTCAGGCGCACCGTGGGATCGAGCCTGTGAGGCGGCGAGGGAGCCCGAGAGGGCTGAGAGGCTGTCAGGTCCGAAAGGTGAGACAGCGACCTCCAGCTACCTGATCCGGGTCATGCCGGCGAAGGGAGCCGTCTCGCAGGCTCGAGTCGTCTGCCGTCCGGGTCGTCCTCGCGTCCGTCAGGGGGTTGTCAGATGGTCCGCATCGTCAAGGCACTCGGCACCGCCGCCGTGGCTGCCGCCGGGGTGGCCGTGGCCCGCAGCCCCGAGCTGCGCCACCGGCTCCGTCACTGGGGGGACGTCGGCTCCCGCCGGCTCAGGTACTGGGCCGGGGACTGGCAGGGCGTCCGCTACCGCCTCGCCGGGCGCGAGCCCGACCCGGGGGTGGACGACGCCACGCTGGCCAACCGGGTCCGCTCGTCGCTCGGTCCGCTGGTCAAGCGGCTGGACCTGCCGCACGTCCACGTGATGAGCGAGGACCACGTCGTCCTGCTGCACGGGGACGTGCGTGACGCGGTCCAGGCCGCCGAGATCGAGGACGCCGTCCGGCGCGTCTCCGGCGTCGCGGGCGTGGAGTCGTACCTGCACATCGGCCTGCTCCCCAGCGACACGCGCCCGTCGGAGGGGCGCGCCGAGCCGTCCGAGCAGCGCCGCCGCCTGCTGTCCGCGGCCCGCGGCGCCGGCGTGGACGCCCAGCACGCCGGCGAGGTGGTCCGCGCCGTCCTCGGTGCGTTCGCGGACGTCGTCCCGCCCGGCGAGCGCGACCACCTGCTCGCCCACCTGTCCCCCGACGTCCGGGCCCTGGCCGAGCCGCCGCGACGCCACGGCCGGCGCGGCCGCGCCCGCAGCGTCGGTGAGCTCGTGGACGCCGTCGGCGAGCAGGTCGACGGCCTCACCGGCGAGATCGCACTCGCGGCCGCGCAGGCCGTCCTGCGCGAGGTGCGGGCGATGGTGCCCGAGGAGCGCCGCGACGTCTCCGCCGTCCTGCCTGCCGACCTGCGCCGGCTGTGGGAGGGTGCGGCATGACCAACCACACGTACCGGGTCACCGAGATCGTCGGGTCCTCCCCCGACGGCGTCGACCAGGCGATCCGCAACGCGATCGAGCGCGCGTCGCAGACGCTGCGTCACCTCGACTGGTTCGAGGTGACGCAGATCCGCGGCTACCTCTCCGAAGGCCGCATCGACCACTACCAGGTCGGCCTCAAGGTCGGCTTCCGGCTGGAGGACGGCGAGTAGCCCGCTCGCGCCTCACACCCCGCCGAGCAGCACGGTCGGCGCCTCGATGCAGTCGGCGACGTAGCGCAGGAACCCGCCGGCGACGCCGCCGTCGCACACCCGGTGGTCGAACGTGAGGCTGACCTGGGCGACCTTGCGGACCGCCAGCTGCCCCTCGACGGCCCACGGCTTGTCGACGATCCGGCCGATGCCGACGAGCGCCGCCTCCGGGTGGTTGATGATCGGGGTCGAGCCGTCGACGCCGAACACGCCGTAGTTGTTGAGGGTGAACGTGCCGCCGGTAAGCCGCTCGGGCGGCAGCGTGCCGGCCCGCGCCTGCTCGGTGGCCGCGGCCAGCGCGTCCGCCAGCTCGACGGTCGTCATCGCGTGCGCGTCGCGGACGACGGGCACCACGAGCCCGCGGTCGGTCTGCGCCGCGAACCCCAGGTGCACGGCGGAGGACTGGACGATCTCGTCCCCCTCCACCCGAGCGTTCAGCTCGGGGTACCGGCGAAGACCGGCCAGGCAGAACCGAGCGACCAGCGCCAGCACGCTGATCCGGTGGTGGGGGTAGGCGGCGCTCAGGGCCCGTCGCGCCTCGAGCAGGCCGGTGGCGTCGACGTCCACCCAGATCGTGACGTCCGGGATCTCGCGCCGCGACCGGCTGACCTTGTCGGCCACGGCGCGTCGCAGCCCGCGCAGCGGCACCCGGGTCTCGCCGTCCGGCGAGGTGGCCGCGGCGGGCGCGGCGGGCGCGGCGGTCGGCGACTCGACGTCCGCGCGCCGGATGACCCCGCCCGGTCCGCTCGGGGTCACCCCGGCCAGG
>JBMOMI010000072.1:0-12731 GCA_049325235.1 Actinomycetota bacterium
CGGCGGCGGCCACGACGAGCGCGAGCAGACGCTCAACCAGCTCCTCGTCGAGATGGACGGCTTCGACGTCAAGACGAACGTCATCCTCATCGCGGCGACGAACCGCCCCGACATCCTCGACCCGGCGCTGCTGCGCCCGGGCCGCTTCGACCGCCAGATCGCGGTCGAGCCGCCGGACCTGAACGGGCGGCACGCGATCCTGCAGGTGCACGCCAAGGGCAAGCCGATGGCGCCGGACGTCGACCTGCTGGCGGTGGCGCGCCGCACGCCCGGCTTCACCGGCGCCGACCTCGCGAACGTCCTCAACGAGGCCGCGCTGCTCACCGCCCGCAGCAACGCCAAGCTGATCGACAACCACGCCCTCGACGAGGCGATCGACCGGGTCGTGGCCGGGCCGCAGAAGCGCACCCGGATCATGAACGACAAGGAGAAGAAGATCACCGCCTACCACGAGGGCGGGCACGCCCTCGTGGCCGCCGCCATGCGGCACACCGACCCGGTGACCAAGGTGACGATCCTCCCGCGCGGCCGCGCGCTCGGCTACACGATGGTGCTGCCGACCGAGGACAAGTACTCCACCACCCGCAACGAGATGCTCGACCAGCTCGCCTACGCCCTCGGCGGCCGGGTGGCCGAGGAGCTCGTGTTCCACGACCCGACGACGGGTGCCGCGAACGACATCGAGAAGGCGACGCAGCTCGCCCGCAAGATGGTCACCCAGTACGGCATGAGCGAGCGGATCGGTGCGATCAAGCTCGGCCAGTCCAACGGCGAGGTCTTCCTCGGCCGGGACATGGGGCACGAGCGCGACTACTCCGAGGAGCTGGCGAGCATCGTCGACGAGGAGGTGCGGCGGTTCATCGAGGCCGCGCACGACGAGGCGTGGGAGGTGCTCATGGAGCACCGGCCCGTGCTCGACCGCCTCGTCACCGAGCTGCTCGAGCACGAGACGCTCGGCAAGGACCAGCTCGCCGAGATCTTCGCTCCGGTGCAGAAGCGGCCGCTGCGGCCGGTGTGGCTGTCCAGCGACCGGCGTCACGTCTCGGACGAGCCGCCGGTGCTGACCCCCGGTGAGCAGGCGGCGCTGGCGAACGGCAACGGCACCCGGCCCGCCCCGCAGGACGAGGCGGCCGAGGCCGGTCGGGACGAGCACCCGCCGTCCGAGACCCGTCCGGTGCCGGACGCCGGACGCGTCGAGCCGGGCCAGCAGGGCTGAGCCGGTGACGCGGTCGTCCTACGACGCGGCGCGAGTCGAGAAGGCCGTCCGCGAGCTGCTCCTGGCGATCGGGGAGGACCCGGAGCGCGACGGCCTGCGGGACACCCCGGGCCGCGTGGCGCGCGCCTACGCCGAGATGTTCGCCGGCCTCTGGCAGGAGCCCAAGGACGTGCTGACGACCACGTTCGAGGCCGGCCACGACGAGATGGTGCTGGTCAAGGACATCGAGGTGTTCAGCCAGTGCGTGCCGAGCAAGCAGATGGTCAACGGGGTCGGCGGCCAGAAGCGGGCGGCCGACGTGCGAACCGGTGACGAGCTCTGGACGCTGGCTGACGGACGCGTCGAACGGACCACCGTCACCCACATCTCCTCCCACAAGGTTCGCGAGATCGTGGAGGTCGTGACCGAGGAGGGCAGTTTCACCGTCACACCAGATCACCCTCTCGCGACACCAGAGGGTTGGGTCGAGGCGCAGGACGCCGAGGGACGCTTCGTCGAGTGGACGCATCCGCGCAAGCTCAACCGGTACCGTCCGACGATTCGCACTGGTTACGACCTCGGTTACACCGTAGGCGCGGTCTGCTCGGACGGCACAGTGGGCCGCAACTACGTCTCACTGGTCGTCAACGATCTCGAGTTCGCGAAGAAGTTCGCGTATGCGCTCTACGACTCGACCGGAATCGACGCCCGGGTCGAGCCGGTATCCCGACCCTCTGGGTTCACCGGTCGGGACACGCCCGGCCACCGCGTCCGGGTGGTGTCGTCATACCTGGCTGACCTCATGCGTCAGTACGTCGGTGGGGACGCTCACCACATGCGTCAGCGCTTTCCCCGCGTGGTGCTGAGGGACATCGAGACCTTCGACGGCTTCCTCGACGGGTACGTAGATGGTGACGGGGTCCGGACCAAGACCGCGGGAAGGCTGATCTGCAGCGGCAACGCCGCCTTCCTCCAGGACCTCTCGTCCGTGATCGGAGCCCGCTTCACGCCACGGGAATCAACGGTCTCGGCCCTGTATGTCGCGGACAGCTGGTTCCGCAAGCACGGCTTCCGCCGCGAGGACCACCGCACCGACTTGGTCGAGTCGCAGTGGGTGAGAGTTCGCGAGGTTCGTCGGCTGCCGGCGTCCGGCAACAAGCCGTACGCGGTGTACAGCTTCCGTTGCGAACCACATCCGACATTCCTCATCAGCGGACATCTAACGCACAACTGCGAGCATCATCTCGTCCCGTTCCACGGTGTCGCGCACGTCGCCTACATCCCGTCCACGGACGGCCGGATCACCGGCATCTCCAAGCTCGCCCGGCTGGTCGACGTCTTCGCCCGTCGTCCGCAGGTGCAGGAGCGGCTGACCACGCAGGTCGCCGACGCGCTGATGGAGATCCTCGAGCCGCGCGGCGTCATGGTCGTCGTGGAGTGCGAGCACCTGTGCATGTCGATGCGGGGCGTCCGCAAGCCGGGCTCGAGGACGGTGACGTCCGCGATGCGAGGGCAGCTGCGCGACCCCGCCAGCCGAGCCGAGGCCCTCGCCCTCATCCACGGCCAGTGAGCGCGCCGCTCGGTCTGGAGGACCTGTCCACCGGCCGCGCCCTCGTGATGGGCGTGGTCAACGTGACGCCGGACTCCTTCAGCGACGGTGGCCGGTGGTACGACCCGGAGGCGGCGGTGGCGCGGGGGCTGCAGCTGTTCGCCGAGGGTGCCGACCTGCTGGACGTCGGCGGGGAGTCGACGCGCCCGGGCGCGGCCCGGGTGCCGGTCGACGAGGAGCGCCGCCGGGTGGTCCCGGTGGTCACCGAGCTGGCCGACGCGGGCGCCGTCGTGAGCGTCGACACCATGCGCGCCTCGATCGCGGAGGAGGCGCTGGCGGCCGGGGCACGGCTGGTCAACGACGTCAGCGGTGGGCTGGCGGACCCGGCGATGCCGACCCTGGTCGCCCAGACCGGGGTCCCGTTCGTCGCCATGCACTGGCGCGGCCACAGCGCCGACATGGAGAGCCGGGCGGTGTACGACGACGTCGTCACCGAGGTGAGAACCGAGCTGCTGCAACGTGTCGAGTCGCTGGTGGCGGCCGGCGTGGACGAGCGGCAGCTGATCCTCGACCCCGGACTGGGCTTCGCCAAGACCGGCGAGCACAACTGGGCCCTGCTGGCTGCTCTCGACGAGCTCACCGCGCTCGGCCTGCCGGTGCTCGTCGCCGCGTCCCGCAAGCGCTTCCTGGGCCACCTGCTCGCCGGCACCAGGCCGGGCGCGGAGCGTGCGCAGCCCGCCCCGCCGCTGGAACGGGACGACGCGACCGCGGCCGTCACCGCACTGGCCGCCGCTGCCGGCGCCTGGTGCGTCCGGGTGCACGAGGTGCTGGCCAGCTTCTCCGCGGTGCGGGTGGCTGCCGCGTGGAACGCGGCGAGGAGGCTCCACCGGTGACCGACCGCATCGAGCTGAAGGGGCTGCGGGCCAAGGGGTTTCACGGGGTCTTCGGCTTCGAGCGCGAGCAGGGCCAGGAGTTCGTCGTCGACCTCGTGCTGGACGTCGACACCCGGCCGGCCGCGGCAGCCGACGACCTCGGGTTCACGGTCGACTACGGGGTCGTGGCGCAGCAGGTGCACGACCTCGTCACCGGCGAGCCGTTCTCGCTCATCGAGACGCTCGCGGACCGGATCGCGCTCGTCTGCCTCGCGCAGCAACGCGTCGAGGCCGTCGAGGTGGCGGTGCACAAGCCCCAGGCGCCGGTGCCGGTGCCGTTCGACGACGTCGTGGTGCGGGTGGTCCGCCGCCGGGGGCAGGTGGGACCGTGACGAGCCCGGTGCGCCCCGTGGACCTGGACGCCGAGCCGTCGGCGCCGGTACGGGTCGTGCTCGCGCTCGGCAGCAACCTCGGCGACCGGGCGGCGACGCTGAGCTCGGCGCTCGGCGCGCTGCGCGCCGTCCACGGGCTCGCGGACGTGGTGGCCTCGCCGGTCTACGAGACCCCGCCCGTCGGCGGGCCGGAGCAAGGGCCGTACCTCAACGCCGTCGTGCTGGCGACGACGACGCTGTCGCCGCGCGACCTCCTCCGGGCGGCGCAGGCAGTGGAGGCGGCGCACGGCCGGGTCCGGGAGGTCCGGTGGGGACCGCGGACCCTGGACGTCGACCTCGTCGCCTACGGCGACCTCGTCAGCCGTGACGCGGAGCTGGCGCTGCCGCACCCGAGGGCGCACGAGCGCGGGTTCGTGCTGGTGCCGTGGGCGCGCCTGGACCCGGACGCCGTCCTGCCGGGTCCCGGCGGCGGGCGCGTCGCCGAGCTCGCCGCGGCGGCCTCCGACACGCCGGACGTGCGGCCGTACCGGGAGCAGTTCCGATGACGCCGATGCGCGTGCCCCGGCTGCTGCTCGTCGCCGTCGTCGTCGGTGTCGTCTCCTGGAGCGGGCTGCGGCTGCTCGAGGCGTCCGGCGGCCTACCGTTGCCGCTGCCGTGGACGGCGACCGCGGGCATGGCCGTCATCGCGCTCGCCGTGCTCGCGGCCGGCTGGCCGGTGCGCCGCTGGACCCGCGGTGACCGCAGTCGGCGCCTGGACGCGCTGCGCGCGGCGCGGACCCTGGTGCTGGCCCGGGCCTCGGCCTACTCCGGCTCGGCGCTCGCCGGGTTCTACGTCGCGCAGGCGCTGCTCGTCGTCCCCGACCTCGCGGTCGAGGCGCGGCGGGAGAGGTTCTGGATGGCGGTCGTGGCGGTCGCCGGCGCCCTCACCATGGTCGTGGCCGGTCTGGTGGTCGAGCGCTGGTGCGCGCTGCCCCCGTCGGACGAGGACGAGCCCCCACCCACCCACCGATGAGCGTGAACGAGCCCGCCGAGTGGCCCGCCCTGCGCGTCGACGAGTGGGCGGGGACGCGGTACTCGCTGCACATGTGGAGTCAGGTCGTCGGCAAGGTGCGAATGGCCTGCGCGCCGTTCCAGAACCACTGGTGGCACGTCACGTTGTACGTCTCGCCGCGGGGGCTGACGACCTCCGCGTTCCCGTACCGCGGTGACACGTGGGACATCGAGCTGGACCTGCTCGGCCACCGGCTGGTGGTGCGCGGCAGCGGCGGGCAGTTCGCGAGCCTCGGCCTGCGGCCCTGCCCCGTGGCCGCCTTCTACGCCGACACGATGGAGCTCCTCGCGGACGTCGGCCTGGACGCGCGGATCCGGCCGGTGCCCAACGAGGTCGACCCGGCGATCCCCTTCGCCGAGGACGTCGAACCGCGCGAGTACGTGCCCGACCACGCCACCGCGTTCTGGCGGCAGCTGCTGGCGGCGAACTGGGCGCTGTCGGAGTTCCGGTCCGGCTTCACCGGCAAGGTGAGCCCGGTGCACTTCTTCTGGGGCAGCTTCGACCTGGCGGTCACCCGGTTCTCCGGGCGGGACGCGCCTCCCCATCCGGGCGGGATCCCGAACTGCCCGGACTGGGTGATGGTGGAGAGCTACAACCGGCAGCTCTCCAGCGCCGGCTTCTGGCCGGGTGGCGGGCAGGAGGGCGCCTTCTACTCCTACGCCTACCCCGAGCCCGACGGGCTCGCCGGCGCGGACGTGCTTCCGGCGCAGGCGTACTGGTACGCGGACGGCGGACAGTTCCTCCTGCCGTACGAGCACGTGCGGACGGCGTCGGACCCGGCCCGCGCCGTCCAGGACTTCCTGCGGACGACGTACGAGGCGGCCGCGCGGCTCGGCGGCTGGCCGGGCTGACGCGTTCCGGGCAACCATCTCCGGCGCCCACCTGTCGTTCGGTGTAGGTCGGCACAGGCGAGCCAGAGGAGCGGGGGATGCACAGCGAGGACCACGGCGAGGTCCGAGCCTTCGTGGCCGCACAGCGCGGGCCGCTCTACCGGACGGCGTTCCTGCTGGTCGGCGATCCCCACGAGGCGGAGGACCTGGTGCAGTCGACGCTCGTGCGTGTCATCGCCGCCTGGCACCGCATCGAGCGCCGGGACGCTCCGGAGGTCTACGCGCGGCGCGCACTGGTGAACCTGGCCCGGAACAGGTGGCGTCGCCGGCGGACGGCCACCGAGTACCTCCGCCGCCAGGGCGGTGTCCCGTCCGTGGCCGATCCCGCCGTGGAGGTCGCCCGGCGGGACGCGGTCTGGGCAGCGCTCGGCACCCTGCCGACGCGGATGCGTGCGGTGCTGGTGCTGCGCTACTTCGAGGACCTGTCCGAGGCCGACACCGCTGCGGTTCTCGGGTGCAGCGTGGGGACCGTGAAGAGCCAGACCAGCAAGGCGCTCGCCCGCCTGCGCAAGAACCTGCAGCCCGACCTGACCCTGTCGCCTCCGGACCTTCCGGGCGCCACCGAGCAGGTGAGGAGTCCACGATGAGCCACGACCTCGAGACGGTCCTGCGCGTCACGCTGCGCGAGCGCGCGCCCGAGACGGTGCCCGCCGACGACTGGCCCCAGCTGTACCGCGCCGCCCGGCACTACCGTCGTCTCAGGCGCGGAGCGGTGGTCGTCGCGATGGCAGCCGCCGCGGCGACCGCGGTGAGCGTGCCCCTCCTCGCGGATCAACCGGAGAAGCCGACCTCCGTCGTGGCTGCCCCCGGCACCACCGAGGAGGCAGTCGAGAGCACCCTGCTGGACGAGGCCGCGGCCTACGACCGAGGCCCGAGGCCGGCACCCCGGCGGACCCTGGAGGCCGCGCTCGCTGCGTTGCTCGCCGAGACCGGCACCGCTGCGGACGACGTCACCGCCGCCCGGGTGCTCTGGTCGCAGGCCGGGCCCGACGCGGTCGCCGCGTCCCAGGGCCCGCACGCGCTGGTCGGGGTGCGCACCGGCGACGAGTGGGTCGTGGGGTTCTGGGACGAGCGCAGTCCCGCAGGCCCTCGCGTCGCGGACATCTCCGGGGTGCACGCCCTGCCGGGCGACCGGGAGCCGAGCGAGCAGCTGATCGCCGTCGAGATCGACCCGGCCGAGTACCCCGAGATCCGCGGCCGCCACCTCGTGATCCTGGGACCGGCGTCCGCGGAGCGCACCGAGTTCGTCGTCGGGGACGACCCACCGATGACGCTTCCCGACGGTCCGTTCGGAGACATCGTCGTGTCTCCTGACCGTGAGGTCTCGGTGCGGGCCGTTGCCGGCGACGGCACCGTCATCGCCGAGCGCCGCTTCGGCTGACCGGCGGCACCGTGCGCCGCAGCGCGTTGTGCACCGCGTCCGGGGTGAGCACGCCCACGTAGCGGTCGCCGTCCGTCACGACCGGCAGCCACCCGGCGTCGTGCTGGACGATCTCGGCCAGGCCCCGCCGCAGGGAGTCGCCCAGCTCCGCGGTCTCCTCGAAGCGGTGGACCCGCCCCTCGACGGTGCCGAGGCCGGACAGGCTCCGCAGCGACACCCAGCCGCGGAGCCGGCCTTCGTCGTCCAGCACGACCGCGTACGGCTCCGGGGCCGCCTCGATCGCGGCGCGGGCGGTCGCCACGTCGTCGCTCAGCCGCACGGTCGGCGGGTGCGCCAGGTCCTGCGACTCGATCGGCGTCACGGCCAGCCGGCGCAGGCCCCTGTCGGCGCCGACGAAGTCGGCCACGAAGTCGTTGGCGGGAGCGCCGAGAACCGTTGCGGGGTCGGCGAACTGCTCGAGCTTCCCGCCCTGCGAGAGGACGACGATGCGGTCGGCGAGCCGCACCGCCTCGTCGATGTCGTGAGTGACGAACAGGACCGTCTTGTGCAGCTCCGCCTGGATGCGCCGGAACTCCGACTGCAGCCGGTCGCGGGCGATCGGGTCGACCGCGCCGAACGGCTCGTCCATGAGCAGCACCGGGGGGTCGGCGGCCAGCGCCCGCGCCACGCCGACGCGCTGCTGCTGCCCGCCGGAGAGCTCGTGCGGGTAGCGGTCGGCGTACTGCGCGCTGTCGAGCCCGACCAGGTCGAGCATCTCCGCGACCCGCTTCCGCGTGCGTGCGGTGTCCCAGCCCACCAGCTGCGGGACGGTCGCCACGTTGGCGCCGACCGTCAGGTGCGGGAACAGCCCGACCCGCTGGATGACGTAGCCCATCCCACGACGCAGCTGCACCGGGTTCGCGGCGGTGACGTCCTGCCCGTCGAGGACGATCCGGCCGGACGTCGGCTCGATGAGGCGGTTGACCATCCGCAGGGTCGTCGACTTGCCGCAGCCCGAGGGGCCGACGAGGGCGACGAGCTCGCCGCGGCGCACGTCGATGCTCAGCGACCCGACGGCGACCGTGCCGTCGGGGTAGCGCTTGCCGACACCGTCGAGCCGGATCATCACATCATCGGTAGCGTCGTCGCCGTGCCTGCGCTCGCCGGTGTCCACGCGGCCACGATCACGGAGAACTGCCTCGTGCGCAACGAGTGGGTGTGCTGGGAGTACGTGCGGACCCGCGCGGACGACCTGGCGAGCGCCACGCAGGAGCACCTGTTCATCACCGTGGTCTCCGTCGTCCTCGGGGTCGTCGTGGCGGTGCCCCTGGCAGTCGTGGCCCGGCAGTGGCGCCGCGCGAGACCGCTCACGCTCGGCGTCTCGACCGTCCTGTACACGATCCCGTCGATCGCGATGTTCTCGCTGCTGCTGCCCGCTTTCGGGCTCTCCACCGCGACGGTCATCACGGGTCTGGTCCTGTACTCGTTGACGATCCTCGTGCGCAACATCCTCACCGGCCTGGACGCCGTGGACCCGGAGGTGCGGGATGCCGCGCGCGGCATGGGGTTCGGCAGGGCCCGCATGCTCTGGAAGGTCGAGGCGCCACTGGCGCTGCCGGCCGCCTTCGCCGGGCTGCGCGTCGCGACGGTCTCCACCATCGCCCTGACGACCGTCGGCACCATCGTCGGGTTCGGGGGGCTCGGTGACCTGCTGACCCGGGGGCTGCGAGCCGACTTCCGCGCCGAGGTGTTCACGGCGTCGGTGCTGTGCGTCGCCCTCGCCGTCGTCTTCGACCTCCTGCTGCTCGGGGTGCAGAAGGTGGCGACGCCCTGGCAGCGAGGGAGGGTCTGATGGGCTGGCTGGTCGACGCGATCGCCTGGCTCCTCGACCCGGCGCACTGGCGCGGGCCGACGGGTGTCCCCACCCTCCTCGTCGAGCACTTCGGCCTCACCGCCGCGTCCCTCGGCCTCGCCTGCCTGCTCGGGCTGCCGCTGGCCGTGTGGCTCGGGCACACCGGGCGGGGCGGCGTCCTGGCCATCCAGCTGAGCAACGCGGGCCGCGCCGTGCCGACGCTGGCCCTGCTCGTCATCCTCGTCATCGCCGACGAGCCGTTCGGGCTCAACACGACCTCCGCGCTGGTCGCGTTCACGGCCTTCGCGGTCCCCCCGATCGTCACGAACACCTACGTCGGCATGCGGGACGTCGACCGCGACGCCGTGGACGCCGCGCGCGGGATGGGGATGACCGGCGGGCAGGTGCTGTGGAAGGTCGAGCTGCCGCTGGCGACACCGTTGCTCATGACCGGTGTGCGGCTGGCAGCGGTGCAGCTGTTCGCGACCGTGTCGATCGCGGCCATCGCGGCGTTCGGCGGGCTCGGCCGGATCGTCACCGGCGGGGTGGCCAACCGGGACGTCGGCCAGGTGGTGGCCGGCGCCATCCTCATCGCCGTGCTGTCCCTCGTCGTCGAGGTGGTCTTCGAGTGGGTCGGCCGGCGCGTCGACCCGCGGGCGCGGATCGAGCGCGCGACGCGGCAGCGGGAGCACCTCGTGACGCGATCGTGATGCGGATTGGGGATGCGCACCGGCTCGGTTGTCTGTTCAATTCGGAAGCGCGGGTGCTCTCCGGTGCCCGCCGGACACGCGCGGCCGGGGTGGCCGCGGGACACAGAAGGCGGTACCTGCCATGCGACGCTTCCGACACCTGCCCCTGGTCGCCCTGTTCGCCGGTGGTGTGCTCGCTCTGGCGGCGTGCGCAGGTGACGAGGCCCTCGAGGGCGACGGCGGCGCGACGACCGGCGGTGGCGGAGCCGGCGGCGAGACCATCGTCGTCGGCGGAGCCAACTTCACCGAGATGCAGATCATGCAGGCCATGTACGTGGCCCTGCTCGAGGACGCCGGGTTCACCACCGAGACGATCTCCGCGGACAACCGCGAGCTGTACTTCCCGGAGCTGTCCAGCGGCGACATCGACGTCGTCCCGGAGTACGCCGCCACGCTCGCCGAGTTCCTCAACATCGGCGCGAACGGAGCGGACGCCGAGCCGATCGCCACGAACGACGCGGCCGAGACCGTCGAGGCGATGCGCCCGCTCGCGGAGGAGCAGAACGTCGTCGTCCTCGAGCCGGCCCAGGCCGCGGACCAGAACGGCTACGCGGTGACCAAGGAGTTCGCCGAGGCCAACGGGCTCGAGACGCTGAGCGACCTGGGCCAGCTGGGCCAGCCGATCGTGCTGGCCGCCACCGAGGAGTGCCCCGAGCGGCCGTTCTGCGCGCCGGGGCTGACCGAGACCTACGGCATCCAGTTCAGCGAGATCCTCCCCACCGGGTTCGGCTCGCCGCAGACCAAGGCGGCGGTCACGTCGGGCGACGCCCAGCTCGGCCTGGTCGCCACGACCGACGGGCGGCTCGAGGAGGACGGCCTGGTGCTGCTCGAGGACGACAAGAACCTGCAGCTCGCCGACAACCTCGTGCCCGCGGTGAACGCCGACGCGCTCACGCCCGAGCTGGAGGAGGCGCTCAACTCCCTGGCCGACGTCCTGACCACCGAGGACCTCATCGAGCTGAACCGTCAGGTGGACGCCGAGCGGCAGCAGGCGCAGGACGTCGCCCGGGCCTGGCTGGAGGAGAACGGCCTGATCGGCGGGTGAGCGAGGAGCAAGAGCTCGAGCGGTACCGCCGGGAGCTCACCGGGTACGCCTACCGGATGCTGGGCTCCGCCTTCGACGCGGAGGACGCCGTCCAGGAGACGATGGTGCGTGCCTGGCGGGCGCTCGACGGCTTCGAGGGGCGGGCCGGCTTGCGCACCTGGCTCTACCGCATCGCGACCAACGTCTGCCTCGACATGCTTGCCAGCCGACGGCGCCGGGCCCTGCCGATCGACCTTTCCCCGTCGTCCTGGCAGCCGGTCGAGGCGTCGCTGGCGGGGAGGCGCCCGGCCGAGGCGTGGGTCGAGCCGATGCCGGACGAGCGCGTGCTGCCGGAGACGCGCGACCCGGCGGAGCTGGCCGCGGCGCGTGACTCGGTGCGCCTGGCCTTCGTGGCCGCGTTGCAGCAGCTGCCGCCCCGGCAGCGCGCGGTCCTGATCCTGCGCGAGGTGCTGCGCTGGACGGCGGACGAGGTCGCCGAGCTGCTCGGCACGACGACCGCGTCGGTGAACAGCGCGCTGCAGAGGGCTCGGGCGACGATGGCGCCCGGTGGGGGTCCGGCGTCCGGCCGGTGCCTCGATCCGCTGGACGACGACACGCGTGCGCTGCTGGCCCGCTACGTCGACGCGTTCCAGCGCTACGACATGGACTCACTCGTCGCCCTGCTGCACGAGGACGCCACCCAGAACATGCCGCCCTTCGAGATGTGGCTGCGCGGCCGCGACGACCTGGTCGCCTGGTTCACCGGGCCCGGCCACGGCTGCCGTGGCTCGCGCTGCCGTCCGCTGGAGGTCAACGGGTCGCCGGCGTTCGCGCAGTGGAGGCCGGCGGGCGACGGCTGGCAGCGATGGGGTGTCCACGTCCTGGACGTCGTCGACGGCCGCGTCGCCGGGATCACGACGTTCCTCGACACGCGGTTGTTCGACCTGTTCGGGCTGCCGCGGGACCCTGGATCTCAGCCGCGCACCAGCTCGCCCACCGGCAGCTCGACGTCCACGTGGTTGGCCGGGGGCGCCAGCGGGCAGGCCCAGTCGGGGTCGTAGGCGCACGAGGGGTTGTAGGCGAAGTTGAGGTCGACGACGAGCGTGCGGCCCTCGCCGCCGAGGTCGGCGCCCTTGACCGTGTCGAGGACGTACCGGCCGCCGCCGAACGTCGTCCGGCCGGCGAGAGCGTCGCGCACGGGCAGGAAGATGCCGCCGCCGTAGGTGCCGAGCCACCACACCGCGAGCCGGCCGACGCCCGGCAGATCCACGGTCCCGGCACGGGTGAACGGCACGACGCCGTCCGTGCCGGTGGGGTAGGAGAAGGCCTGCTCGTCGTCGTCCGCGGGCGGCTGGACCTCGACGGTGAACCTCAGGTCCGCCTCGTACGGGGCGACGGGCAGGCCGGTGAACGCCTCCCGGTCGGCCGGCAGCAGCGGTGAGGCCGGGTGGACGGCGAACAGCCGGTCCCGTCCGGCCCGCCACGTGTCGTGCGCGCGCCGCGGCTCGTCGGCCGCCTGGCGCCGGACCTCCGCGTACAGGGCCGAGACCTGGCGTCGCCAGTCCAGGACGTCGAGGGCGCTCATCGACCCAGTCTGACCCAGGCAGCCGTGGGGCAGATGTGACAAGCGTGACTCGGCGTGCCTACGCCCGGATCGTCCGGCCCGGCTCTACAGTCCGGACGCGTGACTGCCACTTCCCGACGTCATGGTCGTCATCGCGCCCCGGTGCGCCGTGGGTGGGCTCCGCGGGCTCTGCTCGGCGCCCTGTCCGCCCCGGTCGGCGTGGTGGGCGGGCT
>JBMOMI010000073.1:0-12695 GCA_049325235.1 Actinomycetota bacterium
GGTGGACTCCTTGCACCTGACCGGCCATGCCCCGGACGGGACGCTGGAGGACTTCCACGCGGTGCGGCTGGTGTTCCTGGGCTGCGTGAGAAGCGCGTCCTCGCCGCGGGTCCTGGAGTCCGAGGGGTGGGGTGCCCTCACGTTTCTGGACTGCGGATCCTTTAGGGTCCACTCCGGGAGGGATGAGAAAGGGTGCCAGGGAAATATCACAAGTACTCGCCTGAATTCCGCGAGGAATCCGCCAAGATGGTGGTCGAGGGATCGCGCTCGATCGCGCAGGTCGCCCGCGAGCTGGGGGTCAGCGAGACCACGCTAGGGAACTGGGTTCGGGGCTATCGAGAAAAGCACGCCGGCGAGGAACCACCGCTGGACGTCGCCGAGCGGGCCCGGCTGCGCGAACTCGAGCGCAAGAATCGCGAACTCGAGATGGAAAACACGTTCTTGAAAAAAGCCGCAGCGTACTTCGCCCGGGAGCAGCGGTGAGCGAGAAGTTCGAGTTCATCGACGCGGAGTACGCTGACAATATCGCCGCGGGCAAGAAAGTCGGCGTCGATGCTCCCAGCATCCGGCAGATGTGCAACTGGCTGGATGTGTCCAAATCGGGGTTCTACGAGTGGGCGTCTCGGGCGTTGAGCGTGACCGCGCAGCGCCGCGAGCTGCTCAAGGTCAAGATCGCCGCGCTGTTCGAGGCCTCCGACGGCACGTACGGCTACCGGCGGCTGCACGCCGCCCTGGTGCGCGGCGGTGAGCAGGCCAGCCCGGAGCTGGTGCGCAAGCTGATGCGCGAGCTCGGGCTGGTGGCCTGCCAGCCGCCGCCGCGGCAGACCACCACGGTGCGCGGCCAGGACGCCGGCGCCGAGGACCTGGTGCGCCGGGACTTCACCGCTGAAGCGCCCGGCTGCAAGCTGGTCGGGGACATCACCTACATCCGCACCTGGGAGGGCTGGCTGTATCTGGCCACCGTGATCGACTGCTTCAACAAGGAAGTCATCGGGTACGCGATGGCCGACCACATGCGCACCGAACTCATCACCGACGCGCTGGAAATGGCCGCCAGAAATCACCGGCTCGCCCCGAAGTGTATCTTTCACTCCGACCACGGCAGCCAGTACACTTCCCAGGATTTCGCCGCCAAGCTCGATGAGCTCGACCTGCGGCAGTCGCTGGGCCGGACCGGGATATGTTTCGACAACGCGCTGGCCGAATCGTTCTTCGGCGCCCTCAAGAACGAGCGCGTGCACCGCACCGTGTACCCGACGCGGAAAAGAGCCAAGGAGGACATTGCGCGGTACATCGAAATCTTCTACAATCGTCAACGTCTGCACTCAGGGCTCGGCTATCGAACCCCGCATGAGGTCCGCAACGAGTACCTGAACGGGCAGCAATCCGCCGCATAGAACAACCAATTCAGCGGTCCGGAAAACGCGGGGCCCCTCAGGGACGACTGCCGACGCGGCCTGGGTGGCCGTGGACGACGTCACTGCGGGCAGGGTGGAGGTGGTCGAGCTGGTGCGCGCCGCGCTCGCGGCCGTTGCCATGCGTACGGTGGCGCCATGAGTCCGGCCGGTCAGTTCGCGCAGGAGACCACCGCTGGTGGAGCGTGGCGGCGGCAGCCGAACCGGTTCACTGATCGCCTGACGTCCGAGCGGGTCGAGCCCGGGCGCTACCGGCTCGTGGTCTCGCTGGCGTGCCCCTGGGCCCACCGGTCGGTCATCGTGCGGCGGCTGCTCGGCCTGGAGGACGTGCTCTCGCTCGCCGTCGTCGACCCCATCCGGGACGAGCGGGGCTGGCGTTTCGGGCTCGACCCCGGCGGACGGGACCCCGTGCTCGGCATCGAGTTCCTGTCCGAGGCGTATCTCGCCACCGACCCCGGTTACACCGGCCGCGTCACGGTGCCGTGCATCATCGACATCGAGACCGGCCGGGTGGTCACCAACGACTACCCGCAGATCACCCTGGACTTCTCGACCGAGTGGACGGCGTACCGCCGGCCGGGTGCGCCCGACCTCTACCCCGAGGCGCTCCGGGCGGAGATGGACCCGCTCATCGAGGACATCTACCGGGACGTCAACGACGGCGTCTACCGCTGCGGCTTCGCCACCACGCAGTCGGCCTACGACGAGGCGTTCCGGGCGCTGTTCGCCCGCCTGGACGCCTTGTCGGACAGGCTCTCCGACCGTCGCTACCTGATGGGTGACAGCGTCACCGAAGTCGACGTACGGCTGTTCACGACCCTCGTTCGGTTCGACGCCGTCTACCACGGCCACTTCAAGTGCAACCGGCACAAGCTCACCGAGATGCCGGTGCTGTGGGCCTACGCGCGTGACCTCTTCCAGATTCCTGGGTTCGGCGAGACCGTCGACGTCGACCACATCAAGCGGCACTACTACGCGACGCACAAGGAGATCAACCCGACGGGCATCGTGCCCCTCGGGCCGGACCTGTCCGGGTGGGCTGCGCCCCACGGGCGGGAGCGCCTTGGGTGAGGGCCGCATGCGGACGACGCCGCCTGACTCCTCCGGCGGTTACGTCCGTGGTAGTGGTTGCGGTGGCGGCCACTACCACGGAAGCAACGGCGTCTACTGCACGGTGATCCGGTTCTGCGGGCCGGGTGCGACCGGGCTGCTCGCGCCGAAGTACGCGACCAGAGCGTCGACGTCCACCTCCCCACCGAGCTGGTCGGTGCCCTGCGTGAGCGCCGTGAAGTTGTCCCCACCGGTGGCCAGGAAGCTGTTGACGGTCACGCGGTACCCGGCGTTCGGGTCGACCGGGACCCCGTTGAGCATGAGGTTGCTGACTTTGCTGCCGGTCGGTGCCGCTGCCGTCCACGTGTACGAGAACCCTTGCGACACCTGCAGGATGCGGTTCTGCCCGGCAACGGGGTTGTCGAACTGCTGCTCCAGGACGGCATCGAGCTGTGCCCCGGTCAGCGTCATCGTCACCAGGCTGTTGCCGAAGGGCTGCACGGTGAACGCCTCCCCGTAGGTCACCTTGCCGTCCCCTTCGCCGGCCGGGCTGCTCGCGTAGGCAAGATCGGCGCGAATGCCGCCGGGGTTCATCAGCGCGACGACAGCGCTGCCGAGCCCGGCCGGTGCGGTTGCGGCGAGCTGTGCGTCGGCGATGACGTCACCCAGCGCGGACTCGCCGGCCGCGTTGGCCGACCGCGTGATGTCGGCCGTGATCGACCCGATCACCTGGTTCGCCAGTGGCGCCGACAGGGTGCGGTACTTGTCCACCAGGGCCGTGAGCTCGGGAGTGCGGTCGACGGTGCGGGTGACGATCCGGTTGTTCACCGTCGCGGCGACCATGTCCTTGCTCGCCCGGCTGATGGTCAGGTCGATGTCGGTGACCAGCCGGCCGACGGAGGCCGCCCCAGTGACGATCTTGCCGTCGATCTCGCAGTTGACCGCCCAGTTCGTGTGCCCCGTCACGACCACGTCGATCGCGTCGTCCATCCGCTCCACGATCGGCGGCAGTGCTCCGGTCGGGTTGGTGCAGCTGTTGATGGTCGTCTCCGACAGGCGGTCGCCGACCACACCTCCCTCGTGCAGCAGGACGACGAAGGTCTCGACGCCCTGGCGGCGCAGGCGAGGGACGAGCGCGTTGACCGTGTCGGCCTCGTCGAGGAAGTCGACGGTCGAGATGCCCGTCGGCGTGACGATGGACGGCGTGCCCTCCAGCGTCATCCCGATGAGGGCGATCTTGACGCCGTTGAAGTACTCGACGCCGTACGGCGGGAAGATCGTCTCGCCGGTGTCCTTGTAGGCCACGTTGGCGGCGAGGAACTGGAAGTCCGCCCCGGAGAACCCGTCGCCGTCCTGGCAGCCGTCGACCGGGTGGCAACCGCCCGACTGCATGCGAAACAGCTCGTCGACCCCCTCGTCGAACTCGTGGTTGCCGACGGCGTTGTAGTCCAGGCGCATCGCGTTGAACGCCTCGATCGTCGGCTCGTCGTGGAAGAGGGCGGAGATCAGCGGCGTCGCGCCGATGAGGTCACCGGCTGAGACGAACAAGGTGTTCGGGTTGGTGGACCGCAGCTGCTCGACGTGCGTCGCGAGGTACTCCACTCCGCCCGCGTCGGTGGCCCCGATGCGCCCACCGGATCCGCTCGGTGGCTCGAGGGCGCCGTGGAAGTCGTTGAGCGCGAGGATCTGGACCTCCGTCGTCCGCGCCCTCTCCTCTCCCTGAGGGTTGGGAGCCGCGACGGCGGTGGCGCCCAGGACAAGGACGGCGGCTCCGCCGACGACGGCCGAGGCGGCGATCCGGGAACGGGACAGTCTGGCCATGATGGCTCCCTGCCGGCGGCCACGGACGGTGGCCGCCCGTACTCTGCCGTCCGCGGGATGCGGGCAGACCGCTCGGACGCTACCGCCGGGCCGGTCCCACGTCACAGGCCCATCGGCCCTGTCGCTACAGTCCGCGACGTGGCCTTCCTCTACGACCTCCTCGTCGTCCTGCACTTCGTCGGACTCGCCGCGATCATCGGCGGGTACCTCACCGTGCTCCGTTCGCCGCGCATCGTGGTCGGCATGGTCCACGGCGCACTCCTGCAGATCCTCACCGGCCTGCTGCTGGTGGGCCTGGCCGAGGGGCTGGACCGGGACGTCGACAACGCCAAGATCGGGGTGAAGCTCGTCGTGGCGCTCGTCGTGGCGGGGCTGGCGTTCGCCTACCGCAAGAGGCCGGCCTCGCCCGCCGTCGTGCACGCCGTGGGCGGGCTGGCCGTGCTCAACGTGGTGGTCGCCGTCTTCTGGGGTTGAGCCAGCGGGGCACGCAGCTCGTCGTACCGCACGGCGAGCACTCCGGCGACGATGAGCGCGCCACCGGCCAGCTGCACCGGCAGCGGCAGCTCGCCGATGAGCAGCCACGCGAACAGCACGCTGAACAGCACCTCGGTGAGCCCCACGAAGCTGGCGATCTTGGAACCGAGCCGGCGCGTGGCCGCGATCCCCGTGGCGTAGGCGACAGCCGCTGCGACGAGGCACAGCCCGGCCAGCGGAACCCACCACGGCAGGGCGACGTCCCGCAGCAGCACGTCGCCGGCGCCGGCCGCCATCGGCATCGCGCCGAGCAGGCCCGCCACCGCCAGCGCCGCGGTCGCCACCACCATGCCGCCGGTGGCCATCACCAGCGGCGGCAGCCCGCCCGTCTCCCGCGCCGACAGCACGAAGTAGAAGGCCAGGCCGACCGCCGCGCCCAGTCCCCACAGGACGCCTCCGACGTCCACCCGCATCCCGCCGGTCACGTCGAGCACGAGCAGGAGGCCCGCGACCGAGGCCACGATGCCGGCCACCGTCCACGGGCGCGGGCGGTGGCCGTGGCGCACCCACAGCCACAGGACGACGAGGACGACGCCGAGGTACTCGAGCAGCAGCGCGACGCCCACGCTCAACGTGGTGACGGCGTTGAAGAAGAAGAGCTGGACGGCGGCCATCGCCACCACCCCGTACACCGACACCAGTCCCGCGTTGGCGCGCAGCAGCGCCCACCGGCCGCGCAGCGCCACCAGCGCCGGCACGAGCAGCACCAGTGCGGCCCCGCCGATCCGGGCGGTCACCGCGGCGCCCGGGGTCCAGCCGGCGTCCAGCAGGGACTTCGCCAGCGGGCCGGAGCTGCCGAAGGCAGCCGCCGAGACGAGCGCCAGCCACAGCCCACCCCCGAGGCGCCGACCGGTTCCCTGCGTCACCTCGCGCACGACGACCCTCCTCCCGCTCGCACCCTGTCGCTCACGCCATGTAAGGGGTAAAGTCCTGAACGGTCCTGACGATAGTGCGAGGAGGTGTCAGGGGTCAACATGGTCTTCGCCCATGACACGGAGGTGGCGCTGCGATCCGCCGCGGCGTTGGTCAACACGCTCGGCCTGGGGACCCGAGCGGGCGACACGCTGACCACGCTCGACGACCTGGACGCCTTCGTCCGCGACTGGGGGTTCACCGGCAGCCGCAGCCACGACGACGCCGAGCTCCAGGCCGTGCGGGACCTGCGGCACGAGCTGCACCGCCTGTGGACGGCGGAGGACACCACCACGGTCGTGGACGGCGTCAACGCCCTGCTCGCCGAGGCCCGCGCGATGCCGCAGCTCGCGCGGCACGACGGCTGGGACTGGCACCTGCACGCGACCCGCCCCGAGCAGCCGCTCGCGACCCGGATGGCGGTGGAGGCCGCCATGGCGCTGGTCGACGTGGTCCGCAGCGGTGAGCTGAGCCGGCTGCGGGTGTGCGAGGCCGACGACTGCTCGGACCTGTACGTCGACCTCTCCCGGAACCGCTCCCGCCGCTACTGCGAGGCAGGCTGCGGCAACCGTGCCAACGTCGCCGCGTACCGCGCCCGGAAGGCCGCCGGCGGCTGAGTCACCCGAGGGAGACCACCTTGTACGCCTCGGCGTACCGCCCCTCGCCCCATCCGGCGGCCCGGGCGGTCTCGCCCCACGCCTGCCGCACGAACCGGTCCAGCTCGTCGCCGAGGTGCGCGGTCTGGCTGGCGTGGGCCCGCAGGGCGGCGAGCTTGCGGTCCAGCACGTCGGTGACGTCGACGTAGTGGTCCGGGGTCGGGTGCGCCACGAGCCACAGCTCCGGGACCGTCCACGCATCCAGCCCCTCCTCGTGCGCCAGCTCGGGGTACGCGAACGGGTTCCGGGCCGCGGGGTACACCGCGCGGACGGTCGCCTCGCCGCAGGCCAGGTGGTCGTGGTGGCTGGCCGGCAGGCGGTCCCACCACCGTTCCGGGCTCTGCGCCACGACGCGTTGCGGCCGTACCTGGCGGATGACGCGCGCGATGTCCCGCACGAGGTCGTGGCCCACCTCGAGGTAGCCGTCGGCGTAGCCGGACAGGAACCGCACGTCCTTGACCCCCACCGCCTCACCCGCCGCCCGCTGCTCCGCCTCGCGGATGGCGGGCACCTCCTCCCGCGGCGTGTCGTCGAAGCCGCCCGCGTCCCCGAAGGTGCACACCAGGTACGTGACCTCGATCCCGGCGTCCGTCCAGGTCGCCACCGTCCCGGCCGAGCCGAAGTCGATGTCGTCCGGGTGCGCGGCGACCACGAGGGCGCGGCTGACCTCCTCGTCGGGCATCGGCATGCCCGGAACGCTAGTGCCCGGCTCCGCCTGTGCGCGGGCGCAGGTCGCCGTCGGGGGCGGCACGTAGGCTGGTCGCGAGATGAGCACCCTCTTCGACGACCTGCCGCTGCCGACGGTGCCTGCCAGCGCCGCCACGGCCCCGTCGGCGCCCCCGACCAGCCCGGAGCAGCTGCTCGAGGGCCTCAACCCCGAGCAGCGCGAGGCCGTGCTGCACGAGGGGTCGCCGCTGCTCATCGTCGCCGGCGCGGGGTCCGGCAAGACCCGGGTGCTCACCCACCGCATCGCCTACCTGCTCGCCGCGCGCGGCGTGCGGCCCGGCCAGATCCTGGCGATCACGTTCACGAACAAGGCGGCGGGGGAGATGCGCGAGCGCGTCACCGCCCTGGTGGGGCCCCGCGCCGAGTCGATGTGGGTCTCGACGTTCCACTCCGCGTGTGTGCGGATCCTGCGCCGCGAGGCCACACGCGTCGGGCTCCGCTCCAACTTCTCCATCTACGACGCGGCCGACTCCCAGCGGCTGATGGGCCTGGTCTGCCGCGACCTCGACCTCGACCCGAAGCGCTTCCCCCCGCGGGCCCTGGCCGCCCGGGTCTCGAACCTCAAGAACGAGCTCGTCGACGACGACGCCTGGGCGCAGCAGGTGAGCGAGTCCAACCACGCCGACGCCACCCTGGCGGAGGTCTACCGCCTGTACCAGCAGCGCCTGCGGCAGGCGAACGCGATGGACTTCGACGACCTGATCATGACGACCGTCAACATCCTCCAGGCGTTCCCGGACGTCGCCGAGCACTACCGCCGGCGCTTCCGTCACGTGCTGGTCGACGAGTACCAGGACACCAACCACGCGCAGTACGTGCTGGTGCGCGAGCTCGTCGGGGGCTCGACGTCCGAGGCGCAGGCCCGTGAGGAGGAGGTCACGGTCCCGCCCGCCGAGCTCACCGTGGTCGGGGACGCCGACCAGTCCATCTACGCCTTCCGCGGCGCGACGATCCGCAACATCGTCGAGTTCGAGTGGGACTACCCCGACGCCCGGACCATCCTCCTCGAGCAGAACTACCGCTCGACGCAGACGATCCTGTCCGCCGCCAACGCGGTGATCGCCCGCAACCCCGACCGCAAGCCGAAGAACCTCTGGACGTCGTCCGGCACCGGGGAGCAGATCGTCGGCTACGTCGCGGACACCGAGCACGACGAGGCGGCGTTCGTCGCCGAGGAGATCGACCGGCTGCACGACACCGAGGGCGTCCGCTACGGCGACGTCGCCGTGTTCTACCGCACGAACGCCCAGTCCCGTGCCTTGGAGGACGTCTTCGTCCGCGTCGGGCTGCCGTACAAGGTGGTGGGCGGCACCCGGTTCTACGAGCGCCGCGAGGTCAAGGACGCCCTGGCCTACCTGCGGGTGCTCGCCAACCCGGACGACACGGTCAACCTGCGGCGCATCCTCAACGTGCCCAAGCGGGGCATCGGCGACCGTGCGGAGGCGTGCGTCGCCGCACTCGCCGAACGGGAGCGCATCTCGTTCGGCGCCGCGCTGCAGCGGGCGGACGAGGCCCCCGGCATCGCCAGCCGCTCGCTCACGTGCATCCGAGGCTTCACCACGCTGGTCGACGAGCTGCGCACCGTCGTGGAGTCGGGAACCGGCCCGTCCACGGTGCTGGAGGCGGTGCTGGACCGCACCGGCTACCTCGCGGAGCTGCGCGCCAGCCACGACCCTCAGGACGAGTCGCGGGTGGAGAACCTCGCCGAGCTCGTCGCCGTCGCCGCCGAGTTCGAGCAGGAGCACCCCGGCGGCGCGCTGGACGAGTTCCTCGAGCGGGTCTCCCTGGTCGCCGACGCCGACGAGATCCCGGACGGCGACGTGGCCGCCGGCGTCGTGACGCTGATGACGCTGCACACCGCCAAGGGCCTGGAGTTCCCGGTCGTCTTCCTCACCGGCATGGAGGACGGCACGTTCCCGCACATGCGTGCCCTCGGGGACGCCGCAGAGCTGGCCGAGGAGCGTCGCCTGGCGTACGTCGGCCTCACCCGCGCCCAGCACCGGCTGTACGTGTCCCGCGCCGGGGTCCGCAGTGCCTGGGGGCAGCCGCAGTACCACCCGCCGTCCCGGTTCCTCGACGAGATGCCGGTCGAGCTCCTGCACTGGCGACGCGCCGAGACCACCGGCCTGCGCCCGTCGTCCACCCCCGCCGTCGCCCGGCTCGCCGAGCGGCCCGGTGTACGGTCGCCCGGCACGCGAGAGGTGATCCACCTCGAGCCCGGGGACAAGGTCACCCACGACACGTTCGGGCTCGGCACGGTGGTGCTGGTGGAAGGGACGGGCGACAAGACGGTGGCGCACGTGGACTTCCGCACCGAGGGCACCAAGCGGCTGCTCCTGCGCTACGCGCCGGTCGAGAAGCTGTGACCACCGAGGAGGTGCCGGCCGGGGCTCCCGGCGCCGCCGTCCGCGCCGGGTGGCGGGCCGCCCGTCCGTGGCACGTGGCGATGGCGGCCTACCTGGCGGCCCTGGCCTGGTTCCTCGCCACGCAGGGGATGCCGCTGGACCGAGGCATGCAGGCCGCGTGGATCCTCGCCGGCATGCTGGCCTGGCAGGTCGGCCGTCCGCTGCGCCGCTGGGGGCGCACCCTCGGCGACTGGCTGCCGTTCTTCGCGGCCCTGGTCGTCTACGACCACACCCGCGGGGTGGCGGACACCCTCGGCCGCCCCGTGCTGGTCGAGGGCCTGGTGGAGGCCGAGACCGCGCTGTTCGGCGGTGAGCTGCCGACCCTGGTGCTCCAGGACCTCTTCTTCGACCCGGTGACCGTGCAGTGGTACGACGTCGTCGCCGCGGTCATCTACTTCAGCCACTTCTTCGTCGCGTGGACGATCGCGGCGGTGCTGTACGTCCTTCGCCGCGAGTCGTGGTGGTTCTACACGAAGCTCGTCCTCACGCTGACCTACCTCGGGCTGCTCACCTACGTCCTGCTGCCCGCCGCGCCACCCTGGTACGCGGCGCAACAGGGCCTCGTCGACCCGATCGAACGGGCCGCCACGCGGGGGTGGTGGGAGATCGGCATGCAGAGCGCGGGCCGGCTGCTGGAGAACGCGCAGGCGGACGTCAACCTCGTTGCCGCGCTCCCGTCCCTGCACGCCGGGACGTCGATGCTCGTCGTCCTGTGGGCCTGGCCGCGGGTGCGCTCGGTCTGGGCGCGCGCCGCTCTGGCGGGTTACGCCGTCGGCATGGGCGTCACCCTGGTCTACGGCGGTGAGCACTACGTGCTCGACGTGCTGATGGGGTGGGCCTACGCCGCGGCGGTCGTGTGGTTCTGGACCTGGTGGGAGCGGCGCACCCGCGTCACGCCGTCGACCGCCGGGCGGGCCGCCCGCCTGCCCGCCGGCGGGGAGCCCGCACCCGCCGGCTCGCCCGCTGGGCTGCGCCCAGAGGGGTGACACCGGGGGTCAGCGTGTGCCCCTCGGGGTCGAGCTGGCTCAGCGCCGTCGTGATCTCGTGGGCGATCCGCCCGTGGATCGGCAGCGACATGTGGCCCACGCCGCGCACGAGGACGTTCCGCACCGCCAGCTCCGGGTGCGTGATCCGGCCGTTGCGCTGGGGCACCACCAGGTGGTCCAGGTCGGACCAGTAGCAGAGGAACCGCGTGTCGCAGCCCGGCGCCGGCTCGGCGAGCTCCCGCATGAGGTCGCTGCCCGCCCGCAGCTGGCGGCACAGGGTCGTCGGCAGCAGGTGGGCCACCCGCGTGCCGCCGTGCGGGCTGCCCAGGGTGACGAGCGTGTGCACGCGCTCGTGACCGCCCAGCCGCTGCACGTAGTAGCGGGCGATCACGCCGCCGAGGCTGTGACCGACGACGTGGATCCGCTCGTACCCGCTGTTGGCGACGATCTCCTCCACCTGCGCGGACAGCAGGCGCGCGGCGTCCCGCACGTCGTTGGTCAGCAGCGAGTAGTTCATCGTGTGCACCCGGCCGAACCCGCGGCGCAGCAGGTCCCGCCGCAGCAGCGTGAACACCGAGCGGTTGTCGGCCATGCCGTGCACGAGCAGGATCGGGGTCCCGGCGGCCTCG
The DNA here is from genome assembly GCA_049325235.1 of Actinomycetota bacterium. Classification (GTDB taxonomy): domain Bacteria; phylum Actinomycetota; class Actinomycetes; order Actinomycetales; family SCSIO-59966; genus SCSIO-59966. The sequence continues at coordinate 11,135 of JBMOMI010000073.1, forward strand.
ACGTCCCGGATCAGCAGTCCCCGCTGGTGCGGGGCCAGCTCCTCCAGCCGGTAGCGGTGGGCGACGGCGGCGCTGGTGCGCCCCGCGAGCCCCCACGGGTAGACCGCCAGGTGGGCCGCCGCCCAGGCCGCCTCGACGGCGACGCCGAGGGCTCCGGCGGGCGACAGCACGGCGCGGGCGGCGTTGATCCCGGCCCCGAGGCCACCGGCCAGTACCGTCACCACCCACCTCCCGGCCACCGCGCCGTCGCGGTGATGCCGGCGAAGGTACCCACGGTCCGGACAACTCACACGCCGAGCCGGGCGCGTCCCCGCGCTCGTGACCGGATTGTGACGTGGCTCTCAGCAGCGGTCAGCCGGCCGGCTGGTCGACCGCGACGTGCTCGCGCACCCACTGGACGATCTCGTGCGTGGGGGTGCCGGGCGTGAAGACCTTGGCGACGCCGAGCTTCTCCAGCTCCGGGATGTCCGCCTCGGGGATGATGCCGCCCCCGAACACCACGATGTCCTCGGCGTCGCGCTCCCGCAGCAGCTCCACGACCCTCGGGAACAGCGTCATGTGGGCGCCGGACAGGACCGACAGGCCGATCGCGTCCGCATCCTCCTGCAGGGCTGCCTCGACGATCTGCTCGGGCGTCTGGTGCAGACCGGTGTAGACGACCTCCATGCCGGCGTCGCGCAGGGCTCGCGCGACCACCTTGGCGCCCCGGTCGTGGCCGTCCAGGCCCGGCTTCGCGACGACGATGCGCACGGGGGAAGTCGTTGCCATCGTTGGTGCCCTTCGTGTCGGGGCCGCCTCGTTGCGGCGTCCGCAGACTAACCGACGCCGGCGAACCGCATCGGCCCGGTGACGGGCAGCGTCAGCGCCTGCGCCGGGCTGCCCGGCGCGCTGCGGACGCTCACCGGCTGCACCGGGTAGGCGTTCTTGTACGCCGCGTCCGTGGCCGCGAGGACCAGCTGGAGCCGGTGCCCGGGTTCCACGCGGTGGACGACGCCGGGCAGCTCGATGTCCACGGGCTGGGTGACGTCCGCGACGCGGACCGGCGAGACCAGCCGGTGCACCAGGTGGGCGCGGCCGTCCGGGGCCACGTCGTACAGCTTGGCGAACACCAGCAGCTGGGACGCCGGTCCGAGGTGCTGCACCGCCGCGACCGCGGGGGCGTCGAAGGCGACCCGCACGCGGGGGACGCCGACGACGTCCAGCGGGGCGGCCAGCGGCGGGCTCGTCCACGCCCCGAAGGTGCCCGGGGCGTCCCACGGCGGGGTGACGCCGTCCGGCACGACGACCCCTTGCACCGCTGAGGTCTCCGAGTAGCTGGCAGCCGCCCCGGCGCCCGGGTTCGACCACGACCGGACGCCGCCGGCGACGTCCCTGGGGGAGGTCACCAGGGAGCCGTCACCGGACAGGTACAGCGTGCGGCGGGCGCCGACCGGGTACCGGTCGGCCGTCGCGTACGCGGGCTCGGCGTTGCCGCTGTAGGAGACCCACGGCCGGAAGTACGCGAACTCGGGGCCCGGGTCCGCACTGCTGTCGCCCTTGAGCCAGTAGGCGAACCAGTCGG
>JBMOMI010000074.1:0-12566 GCA_049325235.1 Actinomycetota bacterium
TCCGGGTCCTTCAGGCCGTGCCCGGTGACGGTGCAGACGACGCGCAGCCGAGCGGGCAGCCGCTCGGCCGCCCGGGCGGCGAGCAGCCCGGCGACGCTGGCCGCCGAGGACGGCTCGACGAAGACGCCCTCCCGGGCGGCCAGCAGGCGGTAGGCGGCGAGGATCTCCCGGTCGGTGACCGCCTCGATGGCCCCCCTGGACTCGTCCCGCGCGGCGACCGCCGGCTGCCACGACGCGGGGTTGCCGATGCGGATCGCGGTGGCGATGGTCCGCGGCGCGGCGACCGGGACGCCGGAGACCAGGGGGGCCGCCCCGCTGGCCTGGAAGCCCCACATCCGGGGGTACACGGTGGCCGGGCCGTTGCTGCAGTACTCGACGTACCCCCGCCAGTAGGCGGTGATGTTGCCGGCGTTGCCGACCGGCAGGCAGTGCACCTCGGGGGCGTCGCCCAGGGCGTCGACGACCTCGAAGGCGGCCGTCTTCTGCCCCTCGATGCGGTCCGGGTTGACCGAGTTGACCAGGGCCACCGGGTAGTGCTCGGCCAGGTCCCGGGCGACGGTAAGACAGTCGTCGAAGCCGCCGTCGACCTCCAGCAGCCGGGCGCCGTGCACCAGCGCCTGGCTCATCTTGCCCAGCGCGATCCGGCCCTTGGGCACGAGGACCGCGCAGACCAGGCCGGCGCGCACGGCGTACGCCGCGGCGCTGGCGCTGGTGTTGCCGGTGGACGCGCAGATCACCGCCCGGGCACCGCGCTGGACGGCCCGGCTGATGGCCACGGTCATCCCGCGGTCCTTGAAGGAGCCCGTCGGGTTGGCCCCCTCGACCTTGAGGTGCACCTCGCAGCCGGTGAGCTCGGACAGCACGGGTGCGGGGACCAGCGGCGTGCCGCCCTCGCGCAGGGTGACCACCGGGGTGGCTTCGTCAACGGGGAGGCGCTCCCGGTACTCCTCGATGACGCCACGCCACTGGTGGGTGCGCAGCAGGGGGCTCACCCGGTCATTGTGGCAGTCAGGCGCCCTCAACGCGCATCACGCTGGCGACGTCACGGACCACGGGCAGGCCCCGCAGCTCCTCCACGGTGGCCGCCAAGGCGGCGTCCCGGGCCTGATGGGTGACGACCACCAAGGCCGCGTCGTCGCCGTGACCCTCCTGGCGCACGGTCTGGATGGACACGTCGTGGTGGCTGAAGGCCAGGGCCACCTGGGCCAGCACGCCCGCCTTGTCGGCGACGTCGAGGCTGATGTGGTAGCGGGTCACCGTGTCGCCCATCGGCCGCACCGGCAGGCCGGCGTACGCCGACTCGCCCGGCCCCCGGGCGCCCTGGCGGCGGTTGCGGGCGACCACCACGAGGTCCCCGAGCACCGCGCTGGCGGTGGGCGCGCCGCCCGCCCCGCGGCCGTAGAACATCAGCTGCCCGGCCGCGTCGGCCTCGACGAAGACGGCGTTGAAGGCGTCGCGGACGCTGGCCAGGGGGTGGCTGCGGGGGATCATCGCCGGGTGCACCCGGACGCCGACCCCCCGGCCGTCCTCGGCGAGCTCGGCGACGGCGAGGAGCTTCACCACGCAGCCCATCGCCCGGGCGCTGGCGACGTCGGCGGCGGTCACCTCGGTGATGCCCTCCCGGTGCACGTCGGCGGCGGTGACCCGGGTGTGAAACGCCAGAGAGGCGAGGATGGCCGCCTTGGCCGCGGCGTCGAAGCCCTCGACGTCGGCGGTGGGGTCGGCCTCGGCGTAGCCCAGCGCGCTGGCCTCGTCGAGGGCCTCGGCGAAGCCGGCGCCGGTCTCGTCCATCCGGGAGAGGATGTAGTTGGTGGTGCCGTTGACGATGCCGAGCACCCGGCGCACCCGGTCACCGGCGAGGGACTCGCGCAAGGGGCGCAGCAGGGGGATGGCCCCGGCGACGCTGGCCTCGAAGTAGAGGTCGACGCCGTAACGCTCCGCGGCGGCGTACAGCGTGGCCCCGTCCTCGGCGAGCAGCGCCTTGTTGGCGGTGACGACGCTGGCGCCCTGGCGCATCGCCGCCAGGATCAGGGAGCGGGCCGGCTCGATCCCGCCGACTACCTCGACGACGATGTCGACGTCGGCGCGACCGACCAGGCCGGCCGCGTCCGTGGTGAACAGCGCCGGGTCGACGGGCAGGTCCCCGCGGTCCCGGCCGGCCCGGCGGACCCCGATGCCGACCAGCTCCAGGGGGGCGCCGACGCGCGCGGTGAGGTCGTCGGCGTGCGCGTGCAGCAGCCGGACCACCTCCGAGCCGACCACGCCGCAGCCCAGCAGCGCCACCTTCACGGTGTCCATCCGCCCTCCGGGCGCACCGGGCCACGAGGTCATTGGGCCTCCAGGGCGAGCAGGTCGTCCTCGGTCTCCCGGCGGACCAGCAGCCGCGCTTGCCCGTCCCGCACGCCGACGACCGGTGGCCGGGGCACGTGGTTGTAGTTGCTGGCCATCGACCGGCAGTAGGCGCCGGTGCCCGGGACCGCGAGCAGGTCGCCAGGGACGAGGTCGGCGGGCAGGAACTCGTCCTTGACGACGATGTCGCCGCTCTCGCAGTGCTTGCCGACGACCCGGGCGAGGACGGGCGGCGCCTCGGTGGCCCGGGACGCCAGCGTGGCCGAGTACGACGCGTCGTACAGCGCGGTGCGGATGTTGTCGCTCATCCCGCCGTCGACGCTGACGTAGGTGCGCAGCCCGTCGACGTCCTTGACCGTGCCGACCTCGTACAGGGTGAACACCGAGGGTCCAGCGATGGCGCGGCCCGGCTCGACCGACACCCGGGGCACGGCCAAGCCCTGCGCGGCGCACTCCTGGGCGACGATCCGGTGCAGGCCGGCGGCCAGCTCCGCCGGGGGCTGCGGGTCGTCGCGGCTGGTGTAGGCGATGCCGAACCCTCCGCCGAGGTCCAGCTCGGGCAGGGTCACGCCGTGCTCGTCGCGGACCGCGGCCAGCAGCCCGACGACGCGCCGGGCGGAGACCTCGAACCCGCTGGTGTCGAAGATCTGGGAGCCGATGTGCGAGTGCAGCCCGGCGAGCTCGAGGCTGTCCAGGGCGAGGACGCGGCGGACCGCCTCCGCCGCGGCACCGCCGGCCAGGGAGAAGCCGAACTTCTGGTCCTCGTGGGCGGTGGCGATGAACTCGTGTGTGTGCGCCTCCACGCCAACGGTGACCCGCACCAGCACCGGCTGGCGCCGGCCGAGCCGGCGGGCCACGTCGGCGACGCGGACCAGCTCCACGTCGGAGTCGAGGATGATGCGACCGACGCCCGCGGCGACGGCCCGTTCGATCTCGGCCAGCGACTTGTTGTTGCCGTGGAAGCCGATCCGCTCGGGGGGGAACCCCGCGGACAGCGCGACGGCGAGCTCCCCCCCGGTGCACACGTCCAGCCCGAGCCCCTCCTCGGCGACCCACCGGGCCACCGCGCGGCACAGGAAGGCCTTCCCGGCGTAGTAGACGTCGGCCCCGCCGTCGGTGAACGCCGCAGTGAAGGCGTCGCGGAAGGCGCGCGCCCGAGCCCGGAAGTCGGCCTCGTCGCACACGTACGCCGGCGTGCCGAACTCGGCGGCCAGGTCGCGCACGTCCACACCGGCGACGGTGAGCACGCCGTCGGGCCGGCGTACGACGTGGGCCGGCCACAGGGGCGCCAGCAGCGCGTTGACGTCGGTGGGCGGCCGCAGCCAGACCGGCGCGGGGGACCCGGCGTCGGCGTGCAGCGCTCCGGCTTCGTGGGCCCGCACCGCTACATCCGCTCGGGGGCGTGCACGCCGAGCAGGCCCAGGCCGTTGCCGAGCACCACCCGGGTGGCCTCGCACAGCCACAGCCGGGCCCGGGTCAGGTCGCCGGCCGGCTCGTCACCCTGCGGCAGGACCCGGCAGGAGTCGTAGAACCGGTGGTAGGTGCCGGCGAGCTCCTCCAGGTAGCGGGCGACCCGGTGCGGCTCGCGCAGCTCGGCGGCGCTGGCCACCACGCGGGGGAACTCGCCGAGCGCCCCCAGCAGGTCCCCCTCCCGGGGGTGGGTGAGCAGGCCGGGTTGGAACTCGGCGTCGCCGCCCCGGGTGACCGCCAGGTCGGCGGCGTGCCGCAGCAGCGAGGCGATCCGGGCGTGCGCGTACTGCACGTAGAAGACAGGGTTGTCGGCGGTCTGCCGGCTCCATAGGTCCAGGTCGATCTCCAGCGGGGAGTCGGCGGAGGCGCGGGCCAGGGCGTAGCGGCCGGCGTCCACGCCCACCGCGTCGACGAGGTCCTCCAGGGTGACCACGTTGCCGGCCCGCTTGCTCACCCGCACCGGCTGCCCGTCCCGCACCAGGTGAACCAGCTGGCCGATGAGCGCCTCGAAGTGGGCGTCCGGGTCGTCGCCGAAGCAGGCCACCATCGCGCGCATCCGCCCGACGTACCCGTGGTGGTCGGCGCCCAGCATGATGACGACCTTGTCGAAGCCGCGTTCCCGCTTGTCCAGGTAGTAGGCGCAGTCGGCGGCGAAGTAGGTCCACTCCCCGTCGCTCTTGACCAGCACCCGGTCCTTGTCGTCGCCGAAGTCGGTGGTGCGCAGCCACACCGCGCCGTCCGCGTCGTACACGTGGCCGTGGGCGCGCAGCCGGCGCAGCGCGGCGTCCAGCTCACCCTTCTCGTGCAGTGTCTTCTCGTTGAAGTACACGTCGAAGTGCACGCCGAAGTCGGCGAGGGAGCGGCGGATCTCCGCGAACATCAGCGCGATGCCCTCGCGGCGGAACACGGCGAGGGCGGCGTCCTCGTCCAGCGCCGCCACGCCCGGGTGGCGGTGGGCGACCTCGGCGGCGATGTCCTTGACGTACGCCCCGGCGTAGCCGTCCTCGGGGACTGGCTCGCCCCGAGCGACGGCGAGCAGGGACCGGGCGAACCGGTCGATCTGGGCTCCGGCGTCGTTGAAGTAGTACTCCCGGGTGACGGCGGCGCCGCTGGCCTCCAGCAGCCGGGCCAGGGCGTCGCCCACGGCGGCCCAACGCACCCCCCCGATGTGGATCGGGCCGGTGGGGTTGGCGGACACGAACTCGAGGTTCACCCGCTGCCCGGCCAGCGTTTCAGTGCGCCCGTAGGCGGGCCCGGCGGTCACCACGGTCCGGGCCAGCTCACCGGCCGCCGCGCGCTCCAGGGTGAGGTTGACGAAGCCGGGCCCGGCGACCTCGGCCCGGGCGATCCCCGGGACCGCCCGGAGCCGGCCGGCGAGGGTCTCGGCGAGCTGCCGTGGGGGTACGCCGGCCCGCCGGGCGAGCTGGAGGGCGACGTTGGTCGCGTAGTCGCCGTGCTCCTTCTGCCGGGGGCGGGCCACGCCCGCGTCGAGGGGCAGGTCGGCGAGGTCGACGGCCAGCTCACCGACGGCCACCGCGGCGCGCAGCGCCGCGGTGACGGCGTCGGACAGCTCGGCGGGGGTCACCCGGCGAGGGTACCGCGCGGGCCGGCCATGATCCTTTGCGATCCTCGGTCCGGATCCGGCCCGGCCGGCCCGACCGGGCCGGCCGGTGGCTGGCGCTACCGGCCGTCGGCTCGGGTCAGGGTCCGCACGGTCCGGATCAGCTCGTCGGGGTCGAACGGCTTGGTCAGGTAGGCGTCGACGCCGATGTCCGCGCCGCGGCGCAGGTCGGCCGCCTGGGCAGACGCCGTCACCAGGACGATCTTCAGGTGGCGGGTGCGGGGGTCCTGGCGGAGCCGGGCCGCCGTCCGGAAGCCGTCCAGGCGGGGCATCACCACGTCCAGGGTCACCAGGTCGGGGGCCAGGTCGACGACCCGCTCCAGGCAGTCCTGCCCGTCGACGGCGGTGACCACGTCGAAGCCCTCCAGCTCGAGGTTCAGCGTGATCAGGTGGCGGACGATGTCCGAATCGTCCACCACCAGCACCCGGGGTCCCGCCACGGTGATCACGTTAGCGGCCGGCCGGCGCCCGCGTCCGGCGTACGGCGTACGGCGCTGGTACCCTTCCTGGCGACCCGGGCCCCCGTAGCTCAGGGGATAGAGCAACGGCCTCCGGAGCCGTGTGCGCAGGTTCGAATCCTGCCGGGGGCACCCAGAATGTGGGCAACATCAACAGCCGGTCGGTTGGTACTCGAAGACACCTACCAGGTGTGAGTAGCAACCGCCCGGCTGTGATGTTGCTACTTGGCGGCGTTGGATCTATGCCTTGGATCAGGGCTCGTCACTCGCAACGGTCTCGTGGTCCACAGTCTCCGGCACGAACACGTAGGAACTGAGGGTCCCCCGGTTGCGTTATGACCAAGTCTCGGGCAAAGCGGGGAAACCTCACTCGATGGCCGAGTCGATGCCGAACCCAACCAGCGCGATCGAGTCGGCCGCCAGCCCGGCGGTGACGGCCACGACGCCCTCGACGAGGTCCCAGACGGCGATGAACCAGGCGAACGCCAGTCCGCGCCGGACCAGCCGGTCCTCACCCTGTGCGGTCACGAAGCGGCCTCCGTCGGCCCTCCGTCGGTGTGGAGTTGGCGGTGCGGCGTTCGGCGTGCGCGGTGGCGAGGATCAGTGTGATCGCGCCGAGGGTGATGAGCACGTCGGCGCCGTTGAAGGTGGGGAACCAGCCGGTGTGCAGGTAGTCGGTGACGACACCGTCGGCCGCGCGGTCGACGAAGTTCGACAGCGCGCCAGCCAGGATCACCGCCAGCGCGAGCCGAGTGGGCAGCGTGCCGGTGCGGGCGGACCGCCACGCGAACACCGCCAGCGCGGTGATGATGAGCCCGGTGGCGGTGAGCACGACCCAGGCGGGCAGGGTGTCGCCGAGGCTGAACGCCACGCCGGGGTTGAACGCCAGCCGCAGCTCGATCACGCCGAGGTCGACGGCCCTGCCCGCGGCGAGGCCGCGCTCGGCCCAGACCTTCAGTCCCAGGTCGAGCGCGGCCAGCCCGAGCGCGACGGCGACGAGCACGAGCCGTGCCCTTGGCACCGGGCCAGTGGTCATGAGGACGCACCCACCGCCACCCTGGTACGCGGCACCGATGCCGGACGACCGCCCGCGGTGATCTCCAACTGCTTGGTGCGGCCGGCGCGGACGCCGTTGGCGATGACGACGACCTCGGCCAGCTCGTGGACCAGCACCACGGCGGCCAGGCCGAGCACCCCGAACAGCGCCAGTGGCATCAACGCGGTGATCAGTCCGAGGGACAGGCCGACGTTCTGCAGCATGATCCGCCGGGCGCGGCGGGCGTGCGCGAACGCCTGGGGCAGGTGGCGTAGGTCCTCGCCCATGAGCGCGATGTCGGCGGTTTCGATGGCCACGTCTGTGCCCATCGCGCCCATCGCGATCCCGAGGTCGGCGGTGGCCAGGGCCGGGGCGTCGTTGACGCCGTCGCCGACCATCGCGGTGGACCGCTGGCTGCGCAACTGTCCGACAAGCCGGGCCTTGTCCTCCGGGCGCAACTCGGCGTGCACCGCGTCGATGCCCACCGCGCTGGCCAGCGCGGCTGCGGTGGCGTGGTTGTCTCCGGTGAGCATGGCGACGTGGTAGCCGTCACAGCGCAGCTGGGCGACGACCTCGGCGGCTTCGGGGCGCAGCTCGTCGCGCACCGCGATCGCCCCGATCACCTGCCCGTCGTGCTCGACGAGCACGGCGGTCGCCCCGGCGGTCTGCATACGCTGTACGTCGGCGGCCAGCGCGCCGGATTCCAGCCAGCCGGGCCGGCCCAGCCGAACCGGACGTCCCTGGTAGTGGCCGGTGAGTCCCGCGCCGGTCACGGCTTCGACATCGGTGGCCGGGGTGACGTCATCGACCGCGGCGAGGATCGCGCGGGCGAGGGGGTGTTCACTGCGGGCCTCCAGTGCGGCGGCCACGTCCAGCACCTGCTCACGGCGGGCGCCACCGGCCGTGACGACATCGATCACGGCGGGCCGATTCGCGGTCAAGGTGCCGGTCTTGTCCAGGGCCACGCCGCGGATCCTGCCGAGCGCTTCCAGCGCGGCGCCGCCCTTGACCAGCACGCCGAGTTTGCTGGCCGCGCCGATCGCGGCGACCACGGTGACCGGCACGGAGATGGCCAGCGCACACGGCGACGCGGCCACCAGCACGACCAGGGCCCGTTCGATCCAGACCAGCGGGTCGCCGAGCAGACTGCCGATCGCGGCGATCAGGACGGCGGCGATCATCACGCCAGGCACCAGCGGTTTGGCGATGCGGTCCGCCAGGCGCTGGGCGGCCCCCTTGCGGGACTGCTCAGCCTCGACGATCTTCACGATCCGGGCCAGCGAGTTGTCCTCGGCGGTCGTGGTCACCTCGACGGTCAGCACACCGGTGCCGTTGATCGCCCCGGCGAACACCTCGCTGCCGGGGCCGGCTTCGACCGGTACCGACTCACCGGTGATCGCTGAGACGTCCAGCGCGGTGCGGCCGTCGCGGATGATCCCGTCGGTGGCGACCCGCTCACCCGGCTTGACCACCATCACGTCCCCGACCCGCAACTCTGCCGGGGCGACCACGATTTCGGTGCCGTCGCGCAGCACGGTCGCCTCGTCCGGCACGAGCGACAGCAGCGCACGCAGGCCGCGGCGGGTACGCGCCAGCGAGTACTCCTCCAGGCCCTCGCTGATCGAGAACAGGAAGGCCAGCATCGCGGCCTCGCCGACCTCGCCCAGCAGCACCGCACCCGCCGCGGCGATGGTCATCAGGGTGCCGACGCCGATCTTGCCCTGGGCCAGCCGCCGCAGCGTCGAGGGCACGAACGTGTACGCCCCGGCCACCAGGGCAAGCCATTCCAGCACCGCCACCGCCTGCCCGGCGCCGCTCTGCCAGCCGGTGATCCAGGCCGCGAGCAGCAACACTCCGGAGACCGCGGCGAACTGCAGCTCGCGGACCTCCCACAGCCGTTCCGGCTCGTGCCCCTCGGCCTCCTCGCCGGTAGCCCGGGGCTCGTCAGCACCACACCCGCAGGCGTCGCTCATGACAGGGTCTCCTTCGTCTTGGTCGTCGAGCTCACACCGGTGTCGGTGCCGTAGTTCGGGCACAGCGCCACCGCATTGCCGGTCGCGGCCAGCAGCGCCTCCGCACTAGCCAGCAGGTCCATCAACTCCGGCCGGGTCAGGCTGTAGAACACCTGCCGCCCCTGCGGCCTGCCGGCCACCAGGCCGCAGTTCCGCAGACACGCCACGTGCGTCGACACCGTCGACTGCGCCAGCCCTAACTGCTCCACGAGATCCACCACGCGCACCTCGCCGCGCGCCAGGCGCTGCACGATCGTCAACCGGGTGGCGTCGGACAGGCTGTGGAACAACGCCACCGCCGGCGACAACTCCTGCTCCTGCAGGATCGCTTCCGTCCGTGCAATCGCCATTCCGCGATGATAGCACTCCTGGGTGGTGAATTTTGCGGGACCGTGTGGATCGTCACTGGATCGGTGGATCCCGGTTGGACAGACCTCTCACCGGGTGGTATCAATCGTGACCTGGCGATGTAAGCGGTAGCCGACGATACTTCTGGAGGAGTAGGTGGACGGCAGGCAGGGACTCAGGGGCGACTTGTCGCTACGCGAGTGGGACGGCCGGCGGTGAGCGCGGCCGGGATGGTGCGGCGGAACTGGCCGCTGGCGCTGCCGGTCGTGGCCGCGATCCCCGGGGTGGCGCTGCGGCTCGGCGGGGCGCCGGTACCGGCGGTGGTCGCGGTCCTGCTGCTGGGTGCGGCCGTCGTGGGGGCGGCGTTCTTCCTCAGCTGGGGCACCGAGCTGGCTGAGCGGGACATCGGGCAGGGGCTGGCGTTGGCGCTGCTGGCGCTGATCGCGGTGCTGCCGGAGTACGCGGTAGACGTGGTGTTCGCCTGGAAGGCCGGCCAAGATCCGGAGACCTATGCCCCGCTGGCGCTGGCCAACATGACCGGCGCGAACCGGTTGCTGATCGGTGTGGGCTGGTCGCTGGTCGTGCTGGCGGCACTGGCCGCGCGGCGCCGCCGCGACCCGGACGCCAGCCCCGAGGACCGTTCGGCGGTGCGGCTGGAACCGGTGCAGACCGTGGAGGTGGCCTACCTGGCGGTCGCCAGCCTGTACGCGCTCACCTTCGCGCTGCGCGACAGCCTCAACCTGCTGGACGCGGTCGTCCTGTTCGCGATCTTCGGGATGTACCTGCTGCGGGTCAGCCGCGTGGACGATGACGAGGACGAGGAAGAAGAGGTCGGTGAGCTGATCGGCCCGGCCGCGCGGATCGCGACCGGGCCGGCCCGGATCCGCCGCTGGTCGGCGGTCGGCATGCTGGTCTTCGCCGCCGCGGCGATCCTGGCCGTGGCCGAGCCGTTCGCCGAGAGCCTGGTCGAGACCGGCACCGAGCTCGGGGTCAGCCAGTTCCTGCTGGTCCAGTGGGTGGCGCCGCTGGCGTCGGAGACTCCGGAGTTCGTCGCCGTGCTTCTGCTGGCCTGGAAGCTGCGCGGCGCCGCCGCGCTGGGCGCGCTGATCTCCTCGAAGATCAACCAATGGACGCTGCTGGTCGGCATCCTGCCGCTGGTCTTCGCGATCTCGGCCGGGTCGCTCAGCGGGCTACCGATCGACCCGCTGCAGCGCGAGGAGCTGTTCCTCACCGCCGCCCAGTCGATGTTCGCGGTGTCCCTGGTCGCTACCGGTGCGCTGACCCGGCGCGGCGCGTGGGCCCTGCTCGGGCTGTTCCTGGCCCAGTTCGCGCTGGCCTGGACGCTGCCGCCGCACCTGGCCGCGGCCCAACGCATCGGACTCGGCGCGCTCTACCTGCTGCTGGCCGCAGTCCTGCTCATCCGCCACCGCAGGGCGATGTGGGTGACGCTGCGCGACGGGCTCACCGGCCGCGCCCTCCAAGCCGAGCGATCCGAGACGGCCTGACCCTCGTGGAGGCGGCCCATCCCGTGCGGGCCGCGTTCTTCGCCGACGACGGTTTGCCCGGCGAACGCTCGGGTAGCCGGAGCACGTGACGACAGCCACTCCGATCGACACCCTCAAAGTGATCTCCGCGGTCATCGCGCCTACCGTCGCCGGCGGTGTCAAGCGGCGACCGCGCGTCACGGGCCTGTTGGAGAAGGTGCAGGCGGACCGCGGTGCCGTGCGGGTCCTGCAGGACCTGCGGGCCCGCTACGGCGACGGGCTGCTGCGGCTGGCGCTGCCGGGCCGGTCGTTCGCCTTGGTCCTGTCCGCCACGGACGTCGGCCGCGTGCTGGCCGAGGCGCCGGAGCCGTTCAATCCGGCGAGCAGGGAAGAAGAAGGCCGCGCTCCGCCAGTTCCAGCCGCACGGCGTGCTCATCTCCGAGGGCGCGGCGCGGCAGCGGCGCCGGGAGTTCAACGAGACGGTGCTGGAGACCTCGCAGCCTGTGCACCACCTGCTGCCGGTGATGCTGGCGAAGATCCGCGAGGAAACTGCGGCGCTGCCCTCGTCGGGAACGCTGGACTGGGACGGGTTCGCGCCGGTGTGGTGGCGGATCGTGCGGCGCATCGCGCTCGGCGACGCTGCTCGCGACGACCAGACCACCACCGACCTATTCGGCCGCTTGCGGCAGGCCGCGAACTGGTCCTTCGTCGCCCCACGACGCCGGGCACTGCGTACCAGGGCACTGGGACGGCTGCAGACACACCTCGACCGCGCGGAACCGGACAGCCTGGCCGGGGTGATCGCACAGCACCCGGACCCGGACGCGGCCAGCCAGGTCGGTCACTGGCTGTTCGCCTTCGACGCGGCCGGCATGGTGACGTTCCGGGCGCTCGCGCTGCTGGCGACACACCCCACCTGTCTTGAGCGGGCATTGCAGGAGGCGCCGGACGCACCGGACCTGCCGTTCCTGCGCGCGTGCGCGCTCGACACCGTCCGGCTGTGGCCGACCACCCCGGCGATCCTGCGAGACACCACCAAGGACATCGACGGCCTGCCCGCGGGCACCGGACTGCTGATCTTCACCCCGTTCTTCCACCGCGACGACGAAAACCTGCCGTACGCGCACAGCTTCACACCCGACATCTGGATGGACGGACGCGCGCAGGACAACCCGGCGCTGGTGCCGTTCAGCGCCGGTCCGGCCGAATGCCCGGCCCGCAACCTGGTCCTGACGGTGACCAGCACGCTGCTCGCGACCCTGCTGGCCGACCGCGAGTTCCGGCTCACCTCCGGCCAACACCTCAGCCCGGCCGCACCGCTACCGTCCACACTGGACAACTTCGGTCTTGCCTTCGCGGTCGGTCCGCGTGAACGCCCGTAGCTTCTCCCGCCAGTCAGGCTGATCCACCATAGCCGGTCCTCGCCGAGCAGCGAGCCCACAGCTCGCGACCCGCACAGTCATCTGGCCGACGCCGCCATGAGCGGGGTAGCCGCACTGGGCTTCCCCTCGGCTTCCCCTCGAGACCTTCACCGAGCTCACCCGCCACGAGCTGCACCACGACGGCCAGCAGGTCCAGACCTTCGAAGCAGAACTCACCAGCCTTCAACAACAAGTCCTCGAGCTACTCCGCATCCCAGCCGACAGCTACACCCGACAAGGCTCAGACCTCCTCGGGTAGGGATTCTGTAGGGCTGTGACCTGCGGCTTTCGGTTGGGTCGGGGTCTGCGGAAGTGTTGAGAGTCGGGTAGGTGTTTCAGGCTCGGCGTGTCGCTGCATAATCTGTTG
>JBMOMI010000075.1:0-12270 GCA_049325235.1 Actinomycetota bacterium
AGTCCGTCTCCGACCATGTTGATGGACAGCACGGTCACGACGATCATCAGGCCGGGGAAGACGGCCAGCCAGGGTGAGGTGAAGATCTGGGCCTGGGCGTCCTCGAGCATCGAGCCCCATGACGCCGTCGGAGGTTGCAGGCCCAGCCCGAGGAAGCTCAAGGTCGACTCGGCCATGATCGCGCTGGCGACACCGAGGGTCCCGGCGACGATGATGGGGCTCAGAGCGTTGGGCAGCAGGTGCCGAGTCACGATCTTACGGCGCCGGACCCCGAGCGCCCGTGCAGCCTCGATGAACTCACGCTCACGCAGAGCGAGGAACGACGCCCGGGTCAAGCGCGCCACGTTCATCCAGCGGACGAGGCCGACGATGACGACGATCGTCAGGAAGCTCGGCCCGAACAACGCGCTCGCGAGAATGAGCAGGAACAGGTCCGGCAGGCTCAGCATCAGGTCGACCAGCCGCATGAGGACGTTGTCGACCCATCGACCCAGGAACCCGGCCAGCGCGCCGACGAACACCCCGACGAGCAGGGCGACCGCGGTCGCCAGGGCGCCGACGGCCAGAGAAACCCGTCCCCCTGCGAGGACCCGGGTCAGGGTGTCACGGCCCAGTTCGTCGGTGCCCATCGGGTGGGCCAGCGAGGGGCCCTGCAGTCGCGACGCCATGTCCTGGGCGACGACGTCGTAGGGACTCAGCACGGGGCCGAACAGCGCCCCCAGGACGACCAGCACCAGCAGGACCAGCCCGACCACGGCCAGCCGGTTGCGCACGAACGACCTCAGCAGGGCCCGGCGCCGCAAGGCGCCGGAGGCAGGCACCGAGGCGACGGTGGTCTCCAGAACCACGGCGGTGTCAGCCATAGCGGATCCTCGGGTCGAGAACGGCATAGGCGACGTCGGCGAGGAGGTTCGAGACGATGACCAGGACCGAACCGATCACCAGGAGGCCCATCAGGACCGGGTAGTCGAAACGCACAGCCGACTCCCAGAAGAGCCGCCCCGTCCCGGGCCAGGAGAAGATCGTCTCCACCACGACCGCGCCCACGAGATACTCCGGGATATGGATCGCGACGACCGTCACGAACGGAATCGCGGCGTTGCGCAACCCGTGCCGCAGGTGCAACCGCCGGGGTGACATCCCGCGGGCCCGGGCGAACCGGATGTGGTCGCTGTTCAGCACCTCGATCAACGAGGCCCGCAGGTACCGGGTGAAGAAGCCCACGCTGACGAACGACAGTGTCACGGTGGGGAGGACGAAGTAGGAGATCCTGGTGACCCAGTCGCCACCCCCGCCGGGCGGCCCAATGCCGCCACCGGGCAGCCAGCCCAGCTGGACCGTGAACACGACGATGAGCATCAGCCCCAGCCAGAAGACGGGGATGGACAGACCCACGAAGCTGGTCACCGTGAGCGTGTAGTCCAGCCACGTATACCGCCGTACCGCGGCGAGCACCCCGAGAGGCAGCGCGACCACGACGGCCAGCAGCACGGCCGCGCTCATCAGCTGAAGGGTGGCCGGCAGCCGTTCCAGCAGCATCTCCAGGACTGGTCTGCGAGCCACGTACGAGATGCCCCAGTCGCCCTGGACGAAGTTGCCGAGCCACACCAGGTACTGGACGGGCAGCGGCTGGTCGAGCCCCAGTTCTCGCTCGATGCGTTCGAGGTCCTCGCCGGTGACGCTCGCCGACCCGTAGTACGCGGCCGTGGGCCCGCCGGGTATCGCCTTGAGCAGGAGGAACGCCAGGAGGCTGATGCCGACCAGGATCGGCACTGCCTGGACCAGACGGACGAGGACGTACCGGGTCATGGTCCGCCCCGCCCGTCGTGGCCGGCGGATCTCACCGGTTCAGCCACCAGTCCTTGGCGTTCCACGTGAACTCGTCCCATGAGTTCACCTCGTACCCCTGGACGGCGCTGCTGAAGGCGTTGAGCTCCGCACGCCGGTAGAGCGGGATGTACACCGCGGACTCGGCGATGCGTTCGACCGCGACACGGTAGGCCGCGGCGCGCTCTTCCTGGTCGATCGTCGAGCTGCCGGCTGCGATGGCTCGGTCGAGCTCGGGATCGGAAAGACGGAAGAAGTTCCATCCCTCGCCGCCGTTGTCCTCGGTCGGGATCTGGTCCGACGTGAACAGCGTGGCCAGGAAGTCGGCCGGGTCGAAGTCCGCGCCCCACGTGTCCTCGACGATGTCGAAGTCGCCGCGCTTGAGCAGGCCATTCTCGGCCCAGTTGCCGAAGATGTTGGCGGCCGGTGCGTTGGCGATGGTGAGCTCGATGCCCACCTCAGCCAGCTGCTGCTGCAGCAGCTGCTGGGTCAGGTCGCGCGTCTGGCTCCCGGTGGGGGTGGTGATGCGCAGCTCGAGCCGCTGACCGTCCTTCTCCCGGACGCCGTCGCCGTCCTCGTCGCTCCACCCTGCCTCCTCCAGCAGGCGGGCCGATGCCTCGGGATCGTAGGCCGGCACCTCGAGGCCTTCGGGCGCTGCCCAGCCCATGCCGATGGGCGACGTCGCTACCTCCGTCTTGCCGTAGAGCAGGTCCTCCACGATGGGCTGTCGGTCGATGGCGGCGGCGATCGCCTGCCTGACCCTGACGTCCGACAGGATGGGGTTGTCGGTGTTCAGCCCCAGGTACTCGACGTTGGTCGTGGGCGTCGACTGGAGGGTGACCCCCTCCATCTGCTCGAACTCGGGGATCTGGGTCTCGATCAGGTCCCACAGGACGTCCACCTCTCCGGCCCTCAGGCGAGCGATGCCCACCTCCCGGCTGGGCACCAGCCGGAACACGACCTGGTCGAGGTACGGGCGGCCTGCCTCGCGGTAGTTGGGGTTGCGGTCGAGGATGATCGAGTCACCCGACTTCCACTCCGACACGACGAACGGCCCCGTGCCCTCGGGAGTCCGGTTGTAGTCCGCGTCCGCCAGGCTCTGCCCCTCGAGGACGTGCGCAGGCAGGATGCCGGCGTTGATGCTGAACAGGCTGAGGGCCGGTGCGTACAGCTCCGAGAACGTGACCACGACCGTCCTGTCGTCGGGCGTCTCGATGCTGTCGATCAGCTCGTAGCCGGTGCGGCTGTTGACCGCGTTGCCCGGCTCCATGATCGTCTGCCAGGTGAACTTCACGTCCGCAGACGTGAGCGGGTGCTCGTCGGACCAGGTCAGTCCCTCCCGCAAGCGGTAGGTGATCGTCTTGCCGTCCTCCGAGATCCCGCCGTTCTCCAGGGTCGGCACCTCCTCGACCAGACCGGGCACGTACTCGTCGCCCGGGCCGGCGTCGACCAGGCCTTCGATCGTGAGCTCGCGGACGAGCCGGCTGGCCGTCTGGACCGCGAGGTACGGATTGAGGTTGTCCGGCTCCTGGTAGAGACCGATGGTAAGGACGCCGCCAGCCGTCGGGTCTCCGGCGTCTGCGCCGCCTCCGCGCTGGTCTGTGGTGTCGGCCGAGCAGGCGCTGAGCACCACTGCCAGCGTGACGGCGGACGGAGCGAACGCGCGACGGAACTTGCCCTGACCTGACACGGATACCTCCGGGGGGTTTGTTGCCGTGGCCGGAGACTGCCACACCCGACGGCCAAGTGGAAGGGCAAATCGATAACGAAAGGCACGACCCCGGTACTGGCTGGCGGCCGTGCCCAGCCGACCCGGGGGCGGCACGGCCACGAGCCGCTTGCGGTGACCCGCTTCGCCGACCCGGTAGCCTCCGCCGGACGACTCGGCGAAGGAGGGTGGCGTTGGCACGTTCGGAGAAGGTCGAGATCCGCGGGCACCTGCTCGACAGCGGCGTCCTCGGTCGCTGCATGGACGACGTCCTGGCGCTCGGCGGCGACTACGTCGTGGAGCGACTCGACGTGGGCAAGACGCACGAGGACGACTCGTTCGCCCGGATGGTCGTCACGGCCGACACGGACGAGCAGCTGGCCAGCATCCTCATGCGCCTCAACGCGCACGGGGTCAACCTCTCCGAGCCGGGCGAGGCCGTCCTGCGCGAGGCGGAGCGCGACGGTGTCTTCCCGCTGGATTTCTACTCCACGACCAACCTGGACACGCAGGTGCGCATCGACGGGCGCTGGGTGGACGTCGAGCACCCGGAGATGGACTGCGGGCTCGTCGTGACCGGGTCCGGCGAGCAGACCCGCGTGCGCACGGTGCCGGTGTCCGACGTCCGTGCCGGTGACCGGGTCGTGTGCGGCGCGTCCGGCGTCCGCATCGTCCACGGGCCGGTGCAGGAGGTCGACTCCCAGCACGCGTTCGAGTTCATGAACTCGGAGGTGTCGTCGGAGAAGCCGCAGGCGCTCATGGTCCGCCAGATCGCCGAGGAGATGCGGGCCACCAAGGCTGCCGGGAAGCGGATCCTGTGGGTCGCCGGGCCCGGCGTCGTCCACACCGGGGCGGCGCCGGCGATGGTGGCGCTGGTGGAGGCCGGGTTCGTCGACGTGCTGTTCGGCGGCAACGCGATCGCCACCCACGACATCGAGTCGGCGATGTACGGGACGTCGCTCGGCGTGGACCTCTCGCAGGGCCGCGGCGTCGAGCACGGCCACGAGCACCACATCCGGGCCATCAACCGGGTGCGCGACACCGGCTCCATCGCCGCGGCCGTGGAGAAAGGCGTGCTCACCGGCGGGGTGATGCACGCGCTCGTGAAGGCCGGCAAGGACTTCGTGCTCGTCGGCTCCGTCCGGGACGACGGCCCCCTGCCCGACGTCTACACCGACGTCATCGAGGGGCAGCGGGCGATGCGCGCGCAGCTCGAGGGCGTCGGTTTCGCGATCATGGTCGCGACGATGCTGCACTCGGTCGCGACGGGCAACATCCTGCCTGCGTCGATCCCGCTGGTGTGCGTCGACATCAACCCGGCGACGGTCGTCAAGCTGGCTGACCGCGGGTCGTCCCAGGCGCGCGGCGTGGTGACGGACGTCGGCCTGTTCCTCGAGCAGCTCGCCGACGAGCTGGTGCCGTCGCGCGCGAAGCCCCAGGGCGTCCGGTGAGCACGCCGCCGCCCAGCCCGTGGGGCGGCGGCCAGCCGGCCGACCTGGGGATGCGGTTCGTCGCCCGGCTCGTCGACTTCGTGCTGCTCGGCGTCGTGCAGGGGATCCTCTTCGCCGGTGGGACGTTCCTCTCCGCGGCCGTGGGGTTCTGGCCGTTCGGCGACGCCGGAGCCTTCCGCGCGATGACCGGCGTCCTCGGGTCGCTCGTGCCAGCCCTGATCGCCCTCGGCTACTTCACGCTGATGGAGTCGGCCAGGGGCCAGACGGTCGGCAAGATGCTGGTGCGCATCCAGGCCCGCGGCCCGGACGGCGCCACGCCGACGTTCGAGCAGGCGCTCAAGCGCAACCTGTGGACGGCGCTCGGCGTGATCGGTGTCCTGCCGTTCGTCGGCGGTGTGCTCGTCGCGCTCGCCCAGCTCGCCGCGGTCATCAGCATCGCCGTGACGATCAGCAACTCGCCCGCGCGCCGCGGGTGGCACGACGACTTCGCGGGGACGTCGGTCACCCGCCTCGCGTGATCATGGAATCCCGTCACCCGCGACTGCCTCGCGGGTCTGCTCACGGCAACCGGACGGTGGCAGCCACCGGGTGGTGGTCGCTGGCCAGGACGACGTCCCGCTCGCTGACCCCGTCCGGCCACCCGTAGTCGCTCACCTCGAGGCCCGGTGACGCGAGCACGGCGTCGATGCGCCGCCGCGGGCGGCGGGCCGAGTAGGTCGGCGGCCCGTCCGGGGCGGGGTCGGTGACGACGTCCTTCAGCGCTGACCACGAGGGACCGCCGGGCGGCTCGTTGAGGTCGCCGGCGATCACCGCGGGCAGGTTCGACGCCTTGACGTCGGTAACGATCCGCTGCAGGTGGTCGGCGCGCTCCTCCGGGGTGAGCCCGAGGTGGATGCCGGCCACCAGAACGGAACCCGTCCC
Organism: Actinomycetota bacterium; assembly: GCA_049325235.1. Taxonomy (GTDB): domain Bacteria; phylum Actinomycetota; class Actinomycetes; order Actinomycetales; family SCSIO-59966; genus SCSIO-59966. The sequence continues at coordinate 5,908 of JBMOMI010000075.1, forward strand.
GGGGAGCCCGATCTCGGCGCAGACGTAGCCCCGAGGCCGGGTGACCCGGCCAGCCACCGGCAGGCGGACGGCGCGACTGCGGCGGACCTCGGTGCGCAGCGACACCAGAAGCGCAGTGCCGGCGGACGCGTGGCCGCCGCACACGAACAGCAGGCCGCTGTGCCGGGCGATCGACGCGATGCGCCCGCGGCTCAGCGCCAGGCGCGGGGCCTCCTGGAGGAGGACGACGTCGGCGGCCGCAGCGCGCAGGACGCTGTGGACGGCGAGCGGGTCGCCGAGCATGTCGCGGACGTTCCAGCTGAGAAGGCGTAGGTGAGCAGGCACCCCAGAAACCTAGGCCCCCGCTGGGGCTGCCTCACCCCTCGTCCGAACGGGGGATGAGGTCATGGTCGAGAGGCTCTCTGCCGTCGACATCGGTGGGCCTAGTTTCGACTCGTCGAGACTGCGAGGTGACCATGCATCCGTTGCGGCGAAGCGGGGACGACGGCGCAGCCGCCGTCGAGACGGCACTCGTGCTTCCCTTGATCCTTCTGATCACTTTCGGGCTGATCAACTTCGGGCTTGCTCTGAACGCCAACCTCAGCATCACCAATGCGGCGAACGAGGGGGCTCGCGCCAGCATGCTGGGAGAGACGAGCACAGCAGCCATCCGGGCTCGCGTGCTCAGTACGGGGGACCCCCTGAGCGCGACGTTCCTGAGCGCACCGAACGTAGCGGTGACGAACGCCGGCTGCGCGTCCTCGGGCGAGACCCGCGTGAACGTCAGCTACACCTTCGACCTGCTCGTCCCTGTACCTGGCCTGAGCTCCTTCGACATCGCGGCCGTGGGGGTAGAGAAGTGCTTCGACTGAACGATCGCGGTATCGCCGCGATCCTCGTGGCCGTGATCGTGACCGCACTGACCATTCCCATGGCGCTCCTCGTCGTGGACATCGGAGCCGGCTACGGGGACCGTCGAGCACTGCAGAACGGTGCGGACAGCGGCGTGCTGGCGGCCCTGAAGGCGTCGGCCGACAGGAGTGCGGATGGTCTGCCTCCGCTGACGTCTGCGGAGGCGCAGCAGATCGCAGGCGAGATGGCGACGCGAAACCGGACCCGCGGCAGCTCGAGCGCCGTCCTCTATGACAGCGCGGGGGTCTTGGGGCCCGTTCCTCCTGGCCCCCGCGGCGTCGGCAACCCCTACTACGACTGTGACTACCCGCCCCCCTCCGGGCGGTTCCTCGAGGTGCACGCGACGTCGCAGGACACGGCGAGTGGAAGTTGGCCGAACTTCTTCGGTGCGGGCAAGACCTACTACGCCTGCGCTCGTGCGCTGGAAGGGATGCTGACCTCACTGGACGGCGGGTTCCCCGTCACGCTGTCGATCTGCGAGTGGGACGCCGCGACGGGTGACGGCAGCACCTACGGACCTGCCGGCCCGTACTCCGATCCCGTCGACCTCAGCCTTGACCTTGCCAGTTACGAACGCCTCGTCTCTCTGCAGCAGGGAACGGGTGCGTCCGCCCCTCCGTCTTGTGACCGAGGGCCCGCCAACCAGAACGTCCCGGGCGGCTTCAGCTGGCTTCAGGGTCCGGGGTGCACCGCCGCGATCGTCGACGACCAGGGACTCAACGGCACCGGATCAAGTGAGGCAAACGACTGCCGGACGCTCATGCCCCAGCTGCGCGAGGCGCGTGAACCCGTCTTCCTCCCGGTGCACAACGCCGTATCCGGGACGGGTCGCGGCGGTAGGTACGACATCATCGGCTACGCCGCGTTCGTGATCACTGGGTACCGCAACATCGGCGGTGGGGTGGTCAACCAGCCCTCGTGGGTGACGAACCAGCTCCCCAGCTGCCCTGGCTCGGGACAGAGCGGTACGTGCATCTCGGGCTTCTTCACGCAAGAGCTGTCGCCCACCGGTGGCTCGTCGGGTTCGGGACCAGGCTTCGGCGCGACGGCTCCCCGTCTAGTGCCCTGATCGACTACCGGGTAGCGGCCTGGCGCGCGAGGTCGGCCATGCCGACCAACCCAGCCATCGGCCCCTGCCGCGCCTCGAGGACTTGGGCCAGGGGCCGGTAGCCGCGACCCGTCAAAGTGCGCGCGAACGCAGCGCGAGCGGGTCCGAGAAGCAGCTCGCCCACGGCACTGACGCCGCCGCCGACGACGAAGCGGCCAGGGTCCAGCGCCGCGGCCAGGTTGGCGAGGCCGATACCGAGCCAGCGCCCGATCTCCTCGACCAGCTCGACCGCCGCCTCGTCGCCGTCCCGGGCCGCCTCGCTGACCACCGAGCCCTCGATCGCGCTGACGTCACCACCGACCCGTGCCAGGAGGTCAGCCGCGCGCGGGGAGCCGGAGTCGGCCAGCTCGCGCGCCTCCCGGCCGAGCGCCCGGCCGGAGGCGTACTGCTCCCAGCATCCCCGGTTGCCGCACTCGCAGCGGTGACCGCCCGGGACCAGCACCATGTGACCGAACTCCCCCGCCAACCCGTACCGGCCTCGTTCGAGCCGGCCGTCGATGACGATGCCGCCGCCGATCCCCGTGCCGAGCGTCACGCAGACCAGGCGCGACTCGCCCTGCCCGGCGCCGAAGCGGTACTCCGCCCACGCGGCGCCATTGGCGTCGTTGTCCACGAGCACCGGCAGGCCGACCCGGCTCTCGATCGCCTCGCGCAGTGGTTCGTTGCGCCACGCCAGGTGCGGGGAGAACAGCACCGTGGACCGGTCGGCCGACACGAAGCCCGCTGCCCCGATGCCGACTCCTGCGACGTCATGGATCGCCTGCAGGCGCAGCGACTCCACGACCTCGACGATCGTGTCCTCGACCGCCACGACGTCGTGACCGGGAGTCAGCCGACGCTCCTGCGCGACGATGCGGCCGGTCTCGTCCACGAGCCCGGCGGCCACCTTGGTGCCGCCGATGTCGACGCCGATCGCGAGACTCATTGCAGCTCAGCGGATCCGAGCCAGGTCGGCGGCTCCGATCATGCCGGCGTCGTTGCCGAGCCGGGCACGGACGATCTGCGCCTCCGGCCGGTGCCCCCGCGCCGTCAGCTGTCGGCGGAACGCGGCCCGGGCAGGCTCCAGCAGCAGATCTCCAGCGTCCGCGACCCCGCCGCCCACCACGATGACCGCCGGGTCGAGCACCGCGACGATGCTGGCGATCCCCTCCCCCAGCCACGTGCCGAGATCGGCCAGCAGCTCGACGGCCGCGGCATCCCCCTCCTCCGCGGCCTGCGTGACGTGCGGCCCCTCGATCCGCTTGGCCTTGCCGTCGGCCAGCTCGAGAAGCCGCGCCGCCAGGGGGCTGTCGGTCGAGGCCAGCTCCCGGGCCTCCCGCACCAGGGCGCGCCCGGATGCGTACTGCTCCCAGCACCCGCGGTTCCCGCAGCCGCACCGGTGGCCGTCCGGCACGACCCGCACGTGACCCAGCTCGGCCGCGAAGCCGCTGTGCCCCCGCAGCAGGTTGCCGTCGATGACGACGCCACCACCGAGGCCGGTGCCGACGGTCAGCAGCACCATGTCGTCGACCTCCCGGCCGGCTCCGTGCCGAAACTCCCCCCACGCCGCGGCGTTGGCGTCGTTCTCGACGACCACCGGGAGGCCGGTGCGCGCCTCCAGGTCCCGCCTCATCGGCTCGTCCCGCCAGGCCAGGTTGGGAGCGAACACGATCGTCGACCGGCGGGCGTCGACGAAACCCGCTGCGGCGACACCGACGGCCTCGACGTCATGGTCGGCGGCGAGCTCCGCCACCGCGTCGGCGGCGGCGTCCTCGATCGCCTCGACGTCGTTGGCCGGGGTCTCGCGCCGGGCGGTGGCCACGAGCTCGCCGTCGGCGGAGACGAGTCCTGCTGCGATCTTCGTGCCGCCGATGTCGAGCCCGATCGTGTACACGCCTCTCCTCGCTCAGTCGGTGATGTCGATGTGCTGGACGTCGCGTGGCTCGCTGCCCCGCCGACCTGGCCGGCCGGGCCGTGCCGGCTCCCCGGCGGTCACCACGTCGGCGAACGCCGCGGCCAGGGACGCGGCGGCGTCCGCGAGGTGCTGCACGGTCTCCGGTCTCACGTTCTGGACGGCCGCGACGAGCCGGCACAGCGGGCAGACGCGGCAGGCCGCGGGGGTCTCGGTGGGATGGCCGTGGCCGGCCGGCCCGTCACCGTGGTTCCATCCCGACGCCGCCTGCTGCAGGGCCTCGAAGAGCCGGGCCGTCTCGTCGGCGAGCGACCCGTGCTCGGGCTGGGCGCTCACAGCGGCCGCCAGAGCGCCGGGTCGGGTTCGAACCGCACCCGCAGTCGTCCCTCGCGCATCGAGGCGCCGACCACGACGCACCGCCGGAGCGCGGACGGAAGGGACAGGTGCCGTCGCCAGCCGCCGACCGTGACGACCAGCTCGTCACCCCGGCGCGCCAGGTCGACGTCCCGCCGTTCGGCCAGCGGCAGCCTCAGCTCGAGCACGAACTCGTTGCCGGAACGCTCGACCACCAGCGGCGCCGGCACGTCCGCGGCGGCCAGCGGGTCGTCGTCCACGTCGCCGTAGAGAGCGTCGGCGAACCCCGCGAGCGCATCGAGGCCGACGGGCTCACGCGGCAGGTACGGCGCGGTCAGGACGGGCACCGGGGAGAACGAGTCCCGGACCTCCCCCAGCCGCTCCCCCTGCGCGCGCGCCCAGCCGGCGCGCCAGGGGTCGTCGCCGTCCGGCACCACGCGGTTCGCCACCACGCCGTCGACCGCGTACCCGTAGAGGGCGAGCGAGGTGAGCGTCCGCCGGGCCTCGGCGATCGCCACCGACTCCGGGGTGAGCACCAACCGCACGGAGGTGGCGGCGTCCGTCAGCACCGACCGGACGTCGGCCAGCTCTCCGTGCAGGCGGTCGACCGCGTCGAACACCGAGTCGCGGGGCAGCGGCAGCCCGGTGGCCCGGTCGAGCACCGGCCGCAACGCGCGCGCGAGACGCTTCTCGCGGGGCAGGGCGGTCGCCAGGTACCACGACAGCGCCTCCGGCAACGCCAAGAGGCGCAGCGTCTCCGCGGTCGGAGCACAGTCCACGACGACGAGGTCCCACGGCCCGGTGCGCACCTGGTCGCGGACCTCGAGGAGTGCGAGCACCTCCTCGGCGCCCGGCAGCACGGTCAGCTCCTCGGCGGCGACCGCCTCGACGCCGATGGTCTCGAGCAGCGTGAGCAGGTACTCCTGGATGCCGCGCCAGGAACGCTCCGCCCGGGAGCGCGCGTCGACCTGCTGCGCGAACAGCCCGGCTTCCACCTCGGTCGGCTCGCTGCCGAGCCCGGCGCCGAGGGCGTCCCCCAGGGAGTGAGCGGCGTCCGTCGAGACGACGAGGGTCTTGGTGCCACGGCGGGCCGCGTAGACCGCCGTGGCGGCCGCCGTCGTCGTCTTGCCGGCGCCCCCCTTGCCGGTGAAGAGCAGAACGCGCACGGGCGACGTCAGCCCTCGACCCGCTTCTTGAGGTCCTTCAGCGCGGTGTCGATGATCACTTTTTCGGCCTTGCGCTTGAGCATGCCGAGCATCGGGATCTTGACGTCCACGGTCAGCCGGTAGGTGACGTGGGTCCCGTCGCCCTCCGCGGCGAGCTGGTACGCGCCGTCCAGCGTCTTGGTGATGTCCGCCTTCACGAGGCGCCAGGAGACCGTGCCAGTGCCGGCCTTCGTCACGTCCCACGTGTAGTCGAGGACGTACGTGTCCTTGATCGGCCCGCTGTCGACGACGAACCTGACCTGCTGCGGGCGGCCGTCCGGACCGGTCGACAGCGCCTCCGCCTCCTTCACGCCGCCGGCCCACTCGGGGTAGGCCTCGACGTCGGCGATGACGGCCAGGACGTCGGACGGCGCGGCGTCCACACGCGTGCTGGACTCGGTGCGGTCGACCATCGACCGTCCTCCCCTCGTGAGCGGCGGGCCCCGGGGGCCCGGGTGCCGCCGAAGGCTATCGCGGACGGTCGGTCACAGCAGCGAGCCGAGTGCCGCCATCAGCCCGAAGCCGGCCGCGGTGACGACCAGGGTGCCGACGAGCATGACCGCGACGCGCGCGCCGGTGGACGACATCGCTCCCATGAGGCCGGCCAGGCGCGACGTCGGCCGCTCCCGGGCGGCGAGCTCGGCGAGCATCGCGTCGACGACGGGTGGGGGCGACGGCGCCTCGCTGGATCGCTCCTCCCCCTCCTCCCGTCGATCAAGGAACTCCGGTCGATCTTGCTCGACCGCTGGTTCAGGACGCAGGTCGGCGAAGCAGAGCGTGCACCAGTCAGCGCCCGGGGTGCTGCGGGCACCGCAGGAGGGGCAGCGGACGTCCACGTCGGGGCGCTGGTCGTCGAGGGTCATCGTCCAGAGAGTCGGCTCCGGCAGCGCCGGACTTGACCGGAGTTCCTTGAT
>JBMOMI010000076.1:0-12222 GCA_049325235.1 Actinomycetota bacterium
GCCTCGCCTGCGCGGAGGAGCTGGTCCGCGGCGGGCACGAGGTGCGGGTGTTCGACCCCGACCCCGGCGCCGGGGCGACGCACGCGGCGGCCGGCATGCTCGCCCCGGCCGGCGAGGCCTGGCACGGGGAGGCGGACCTGCTCAGGCTCGGCCTCGCCTCGGCCCGGCTGTGGCCCGAGTACGCCGCGCGCCTGCACGCTGCCTCGGGCGTGGACGTCGACCTGCGCACCTCGGGCACGCTGCTGGTCGGGCAGGACGACGACGACCTGCGGCAGGTGCGGCGCTCGCTCGAGGTGCTCGCGGCCGAGGGGCTCGCCTTCCACGAGCTCGACCAGCGGGAGGCGCGCGCGCAGGAGCCCACGCTGTCTCGGGTGGCCGGCGCGGCGCTGCTGCCGGACGACCACCACGTCAACCCCCGCAGGGTCGTCCAGGCGCTGTTGCACGTGCTCGGTGAGCGCCTCGTGCCCGCGAGAGCCTCGGTGGCCGGCACCGGCGTGGCCGCCGCGGACGGCACACGGTTCGACTGCGATGTCGTCGTGGTCGCCACGGGAGCCGAGGCCCGCGCCTCTGTGCCGCAGGTGCGACCGGTCCGAGGGGAGACGGTCCGGCTGCGCGCCTCGGACCCGCCGTCGCGGGTGCTGCGTGCCCGGGTGCACGGCGAGCCGGTGTACGTCGTCCCGCGCGCCGGCGGCGAGGTGGTCGTCGGTGCGTCGGAGGAGGAGCACGACGCCGAGCCCGTCGCCAGCCTCGGCACGGTCGTCCGGCTGCTGCACGCCGCGCGGACCCTGGTGCCCGGGCTGGAGACCGCCGACGTCGTCGAGATCACCGCCCGGCACCGGCCTGGGACGCCGGACAACGGCCCCTTGATCGGGCCCCAGGGCCCGGCCGGCCCGGTGCGCCACGTCCTCGCCGTCGGCCACTACCGCGGCGGTGTTCTGCTCGCCCCGGTGACCGCGCAGACCGTGCGGGCCCACGTCGAGGGCAGCGACGTCCCGGCCGTCGCCCGGCCCTTCGTGCCGGGCCGCTTCACCCCACCAGAGCACGTCACCCACACGTCCACCGGTCGCAGGAGAGCCGTCACGTCATGAACATCAACGTCAACGGGCAGCCGCGGGTCGTGGACGACGGCACGACCCTGCAGGGCCTCGTGCCCTCGACCCGCGGGGTCGCGGTCGCCCTCAACGGTGTCGTCGTCCCGGCATCCTCGTGGCAGAGCACCCGGCTGTCGGAGGACGACGCGGTCGAGGTCGTCACGGCGCACCAGGGCGGATGAGACCGATGGAGCTGGCAGGGGCCGAGCTGCCCAGCCGCTTGTGGATCGGCACCGGGGGGCTGACCAACATCAGCACGGTGACCGACGTCGTCCGCGCCGCCGCCCCCGGACTCGTCACTGTGTCGATCCGGCGGACCTCCGACCAGGGCAGCGGCGGGCTCCTTGACACCCTTCGGGCCACTGGGGTGCGCATCCTGCCCAACACGGCCGGGTGCTTCAGCGCCCGCGAGGCCGTCCTCACCGCGCAGCTGGCGCGCGAGGCACTCGAGACCGACTGGGTCAAGCTGGAGGTCATCGGCGACGAGACGAGCCTGATGCCGGACGTCGTCGAGCTGCTCGAGGCGGCGGAGATCCTGGTGCGCCTGGGGTTCACGGTGCTGCCGTACACGACGCCCGACCCGGTCGTCGCGCAGCGGCTCGCGGACGTCGGGTGCGCCGCCGTCATGCCGCTCGGGTCACCGATCGGCTCCGGTCGCGGCATCGACGACCCCCGCGCGATCGAGGCGGTCCGGGCCGCGGTGGCGGTCCCGGTCGTCCTGGACGCCGGCATCGGCACCGCGAGCGACGCCGCCCTGGCGATGGAGCTCGGCTGCGACGCCGTCCTCGCCGCGACGGCGATCACCCGCGCGGACCGGCCGGTGCAGATGGCCGCGGCCCTCCGTGCGGCGGTCGAGGCCGGCGAGCTGGCCCGGCTCGCCGGCCGCATCCCGCGGCTCACGACGGCCCGCGCATCGAGCCCCATGGCCGGGCGGGTGGGCACGTGAGGCTTCCACGCGTCCTGGTCGTCACCGACCGACGGCAGCTGCCCGCAGCCCGCGACCTCGTCGGCACCGTGGCTGCGTGCGCCGAGGCTGGGCTCGAGGCCGTGGTGCTCCGTGAGCTGGACCTGCCCCGGGGGGAGCGCCAGGAGCTGGCCCGGGCCGTCGTCGCCACCGGGGTCACGGCGATCACCGCGCGCACCTGGCTCGACGGGGCCGTGGGCGTGCACCTGGCGGCGGCGCAGGGAAGTGCCGACGCGGGGCCCGCGCGCTTCCACGGACGGTCCTGCCACGACGACGAGGAGGTCCGTCGAGCCGTCGGCGGCGGAGCGTCGTACCTGACGATCTCGCCGGTCGCCGCCTCGGTGTCCAAGCCCGGGTACGGCCCAGCCCTCGGGGCGCCCGGTGTGCGGCGCGCGGTGCGGCGGGCCGGGGACGTGCCGGTGTTCGCCCTCGGGGGCGTCGATGCCCGCAACGCCGCCGCGATGAGGGACGCGGGCGCCCACGGCGTAGCCGTCATGGGAGCGGTGATGCGCGCTCCCGACCCGGCCGCCGCCTTCGCGCGCATCGCGGAAGCCGTCCGGTGAGCACCCCGCTGGTGGCGCTGACCGTCGCCGGGACCGACTCGGGCGGCGCCGCCGGCGTGGCGGCCGACCTGACTACGTTCGCGGCGCTCGGTGCGCACGGTGCCTGCGCGGTCACCGCCGTGACCGCCCAGGACACCACCGGGGTGCACCGGGTCGTCCAGCTCTCGGCGGACGACGTCCAGGCCCAGGTCGACGCGGTGCTCGGCGACCTTCCCGTCGGCGCGGTCAAGACCGGGATGCTCGGCACCGCGCAGGTCGCGAAGGTCGTGGCCGGGTTGCCGCCGCACCTGCCCCTGGTCGTCGACCCCGTCCTGGTCGCGACCAGCGGCGCCGAGCTCGGCGACGACGCGGTGGTGGCCGCCTACCGCGACCACGTGCTGCCGAGGGCCACGGTCGTCACCCCCAACGTCGACGAGGCACGCCGGCTGGTCGGTGCCGGCCCGGACGACGCGCGGCAGGACGTGGCGCGCGCCCTGCACGCGCTCGGCCCGGCGGTCGTCCTCACCGGGGGCGACCCTGGCGCGGCCACCTGCCGCGACGTCGTGGTCGACGGCCACGGCCGCGTGCAGGTCGTCGAGCATCCCGCCGTGCCCACCACCGGCGACCACGGCACGGGCTGCACGTTCTCGGCAGCCCTCGCCGTCCACCTCGGCCGACGCCAGCCGCTCGTCGACGCGGCTGCGGCGGCGCAGTCCTTCGTCGCGGCAGCACTGCGCCGGAGCGCTGGCTGGCGCCTGGGCCGTGGCCGCGGCCCCGTCGCCCACACGTTCGTCCAACCCCCACAGGAGAGCTGATGCAGATCCACCCGAGCCACAGCACCGTCCACCGGACCGGTTCCCGCCCGGACATCCGCGTCCCGTTCACCCGGGTCGCGCTGACCAACGGCGAGACGTTCGACCGGTACACCACGGCGGGGTTCGGCAGCGACCCCGAGGTGGGCCTGCCGCGCCTGCGCGCCGCCTGGATCGCCGAGCGCGGCGACACCGAGGAGTACGACGGCCGCGAGACGCAGCTCATCGACAACGGCAAGGCCGCGGTCCGCCGTGGCGAGGCTAGGGAGCAGTGGCGGGGGTCGAGGTCCCGTCCCCGCCGTGGCACGCGCACCGTCACGCAGATGCACTACGCGCGCAGGGGCGTCGTGACCCCGGAGATGGAGTACGTCGCGATCCGCGAGGGCTGCGACGTCGAGCTCGTGCGGTCGGAGGTGGCGGCCGGGCGGGCCATCATCCCCGCCAATGTCAACCACCCCGAGGCGGAGCCGATGATCATCGGGCGCCGGTTCCTCGTGAAGGTGAACGCCAACATCGGCAACTCCGCCGTGACGAGCTCGATCGCCGAGGAGGTCGACAAGCTTACGTGGGCGGTGACGTGGGGCGCCGACACCGTGATGGACCTGTCCACCGGCGACGACATCCACACCACCCGGGAGTGGATCCTGCGCAACGCGCCGGTCCCGATCGGCACCGTCCCGATCTACCAGGCCCTGGAGAAGGTCGACGGCGACGCGAGCCGGCTCACCTGGGAGCTGTTCCGCGACACCGTGATCGAGCAGTGCGAGCAGGGCGTGGACTACATGACCATCCACGCCGGCGTGCTGCTGCGGTACGTTCCGCTGACCGCGCAGCGCATCACCGGCATCGTCTCCCGCGGCGGTTCCATCATGGCCGGCTGGTGCCTGGCCCACCACGAGGAGAACTTCCTTCACACGCACTTCGACGAGCTCTGCGAGATCTTCGCCAGGTACGACGTGTCGTTCTCCCTCGGCGACGGGCTCCGGCCCGGCTGCACGGCCGACGCCAACGACGAGGCGCAAATCTCCGAGCTGCGCACGCTCGCGGAGCTGACGCAGCGGGCGTGGGCGCACGACGTCCAGGTCATGGTCGAGGGCCCCGGGCACGTGCCGCTGAACCTCGTGGAGGAGAACGTCACCCTCCAGCAGGAGTGGTGCCACGGCGCGCCGTTCTACACGCTCGGGCCGCTGGCCACCGATATCGCGCCCGGCTACGACCACATCACGTCCGCGATCGGTGCGGCGGCGATCGCCATGCACGGCACGGCGATGCTGTGCTACGTGACCCCGAAGGAGCACCTGGGGCTGCCCAACCGGGAGGACGTCAAGACCGGAGTGATCACCTACAAGCTGTCCGCCCACGCCGCCGACGTCGCCAAGGGGCACCCCCGGGCCCGTGACTGGGACGACGCCCTGTCCAGGGCCCGCTTCGAGTTCCGCTGGCACGACCAGTTCGCGCTCTCGCTCGACCCGCACACCGCCGAGGCCTTCCACGACGAGACGCTGCCGGCCGAGGCCAGCAAGACCGCGCACTTCTGCTCCATGTGCGGCCCGAAGTTCTGCTCGATGCGCATCAGCCAGGACGTGCGCCGGTACGCCGAGGAGCACGGCCTGGACGACGAGTCCGCGCTCGACGACGGCATGCGCGCCAAGTCACGGGAGTTCGTCGAGCTCGGCAGCTCGGTGTACGTGCACCGTGTCGACTGAGGTGCGGCTGCCCAGCACGGGCATGGGCCTGTACCAGGCGATCCACCGCCGCCGCGACGTCCGGGCGGAGTTCTCCGGGAAGCCGGTGCCCGAGGACGTCCTGCGTCGGGTGCTCGAGGCCGCCCACGCCGCCCCGAGCGTGGGACACAGCCAGCCGTGGGACTTCGTCCTCGTCCGCAGCATCGAGACGCTGCGCCGGTTCCACGAGCACGTCGAGCAGGAGCGCGCCGTCTTCGCCGCAACGCTGACGGGGGAACGACGCGAGACCTTCGCCAGGATCAAGGTCGAGGGGGTGATGGAGTCCGGCCTCGGCGTGGTGGTGACCTACGACGCCGGCCGTGGCGGGCCGTCGGTGCTCGGTCGGCACTCCATCGCCGACGCCGGCCTGTACTCCACCTGCCTCGCGATCCAGAACCTGTGGCTGGCAGCGACCGCGGAGGGGCTCGGTGTGGGCTGGGTGTCGTTCTACCGCGAGGAGTTCCTGCAGGACCTCCTCGGCATCCCCAGCCACGTCCGCCCGGTGGCGTGGTTGTGCGTCGGGTCGGTCACCCGGCTCCAGGACACCCCGGACCTCGAGCGTCACGGCTGGCGACGCAAGCGGCCGCTGGAGCAGGCGGTGCACCTCGAGAGGTACGGCGGGGCGCTCGACCGGTAGTCTGACCGCCGCCAGTCGTGCTCCACGCGGTGGAGTCAGGGAACCCGGTGGGAGTCCGGGACTGACGCGCAGCGGTGAGGGTGACGGGCGGGGCACGCCGGCCGACGGCAGCCACTGGAGCCCGCTCCGGGAAGGCGCTCCGCTCCGGTTGATCCCGAGTCCGAAGACCTGCTGGCCCTAGCGGCGATGGCCGCCAGGTCATCACCGGGCCCCGCGACAGGGTCCATGACCAGATGGGGTACCCAGCGTGCCAGCCGTTCGAGACCGACGAGACCGTTGCCCCGGTGCGACGCGGCCGTGGCCTGCCGCCGACGGCCTGCTCGTGCGGCTCCGGCTGATCGGCGGCCACGTGCGGTCGGCGCAGCTCGAGGCGGTGGCCGCCGCGGCCGAGCGGTACGGCGACGGGCACGTCCACGTGACGTCGCGCGCCAACCTCCAGGTGCGGGGTCTGCCGGGCGTGGACGGTCACCTCGACCCCGCGGCGCTGGCGGCCCTCGACGCCACCGGCCTGCTGCCCACGCGGACGCACGAGCTGGTGCGCAACGTGATGGTCTCCCCGCAGACGGGGCTCGCCGGCGGTCGCGCCGACCTGCGGCCCGTCGGCCGCGAGCTCGACGCCCTGCTCTGCTCCGACCCGCGGCCGGCGCGGCTGCCGGGCCGGTTCCTGTTCGCCCTGGACGACGGCAGGGGAGACCTCCGCGACCGGCCCTGCGACCTCGGGCTCGTCGCGCTGGACGGCGAGACGGCCCAGCTGCGCGTGGGCCCGGCCTGGGGCCCGGTCGTGGGACTCCGCGACGCGGCGCGCACCCTCACGGCCCTCGCCGTCCGGTTCCTCGACCTGCGCGGAGACCGCCCGAGCGCCCCGTGGCACGTGGCCGAGCTCGGCCACCCGCTCGCCGACGAGGCGCCGCCCGACCCGCGACTGCCACCGGCGGCGCCGCCGCTGTCGTTCGGCGACGTCCCCGGCGGCCGCCACGTCGAGGTGCCGCCGTCCGGCCTCGACGCCGTCGCCGTCGCGGACCTGACGGCGGGCACCGACCACGTCGTCGTCACCCCCTGGCGCGGCGTGCTCGTCCCGGAGGGCAACCGGTGACCGAGCCGAGAAGGCCCGCGCGCCACTACGACTACGTCGCCTCCGGCCCGTCGATCTACACCGACTCGTTCGCCACGATCCGTCGCGAGGCCGACCTGAGCCGGGTGCCCGCGGACGCCGAGAAGCTCGCCGTCCGGATGATCCACGGCAGTGGGCAGGTCGACCTCGCCGCCGACCTTGTCGTGCACCCGCGCCTGGTGGCCGCGGCACGGGCTGCGCTGGAGTCGGGCGCGCCGATCCTGTGCGACGCCACGATGGTGGCCACCGGCGTCACCCGGAGCCGCCTGCCCCGGGACAACGAGGTGCTCTGCTTCCTCCACGACGACCGGGTCCCGGCCTTGGCCGAGGAGTGGCGGACGACGCGCACCGCCGCCGCGGTGTCGCTGTGGGAGCCGTACCTCGACGGCGCCGTCGTGGCCGTCGGCAACGCCCCGACCGCGCTGTTCCACCTGCTCGAGATGGTCCTCGACGGCGCACCGCGCCCCGCCGCGGTCGTCGGCTGCCCGGTGGGTTTCATCGGCGCCGCGGAGTCCAAGCAGGCCCTCGTCGACCTCGCTGCCCGGCACGGCGTCGACCTCCCGTACGTCACCGTCCGCGGCCGTCGAGGCGGGTCGGCCATGACCTCGTCCGCGCTCAACGCGCTCGCCCGGGAGGAGGAGTGACCGGTCACTTCTACGGCGTCGGCGTCGGCCCCGGCGACCCGGACCTCATCACGCGCAAGGGCGCACGCCTCATCGAGAGCGCGGACGTGATCGCCTACCACGCCGGTGTCGGCAAGGAGTCCAACGCCCGCCGCACCGCCGCGGGCCTGTTCCCCGCGGGCGTCGTCGAGGAGGAGCTCACCTACCCGGTGACGACGGGGACGACCGACCACCCCGGCGGGTACGCCGGGGCGCTCGCCGACTTCTACGAGCGGTCGGCCGCCCGGCTGGCGGCCCACCTCGACGCCGGGCGCGACGTCGTCCTGCTCGCCGAGGGCGACCCGCTGTTCTACGGCTCGTTCATGTACATGCACGACCGGCTCTCCGGCACCTACCCGACCGAGGTCGTCCCCGGGGTGCCGGCCTTCGCCGCCGCCACCGCCGCGGCGGCCGCGCCACTGGCCCGCCAGACCGACGTGCTCACCGTGCTGCCCGGCACGATGCCCGAGCCCGAGCTCGCGCGCCGGCTGGCGGACACGGACGCCGCGGTCATCATGAAGCTCGGCCGCACCTTCCCGGCCGTCCGGCGGGCGCTGGAGGCCGCCGGACGGCTGGACCACGCGCTCTACGTCGAGCGCGCCTCGATGCCCGGACAGCGCTGGCTGCCGGTGGCGGAGGTCGACGCCGGGACGGTGCCGTACTTCGCGCTCGTCGTCGTCAGCGGCGACACCCGCAACGGACGGCGGTCCCGGCGCCGCAGCGACGTGGTCGAGGCGGACGCCGGGCAGGACGGGCAGGCTGAGCAGGCGGGGCCCGCCGCGGAGCTGCTGGTGGTCGGTCTGGGCCCCGGCCCGGAGGCGTGGCTCACCCCCGAGGCCTCGGCCGCGCTGGCACAGGTCGAGCACGTGGTCGGCTACGGCCCGTACCTCGACCGCGTGCCGCAGCGCAGCGGCCTGACGCGCCACGCGTCGGGCAACACCGTCGAGGTCGACCGCGCCCGCCACGCCCTCGACCTCGCCAGGGCCGGTGAGAGGGTCGCCGTCGTCTCCGGCGGCGACGCGGGCGTCTTCGGCATGGCCGCCGCCGTCTTCGAGGCGGCCGAGGACCCCGCGTACGCCGACGTGGCGATCCGCGTCCTGCCGGGCGTCAGCGCGGTCCAGGCGGTCGCGGCCCGGGCCGGCGCCCCGATCGGGGCCGACTTCGCCGTCGTCTCCCTGTCCGACCGGCTCAAGCCCTGGGCGGTGGTCGAGCGGCGGCTTCGGGCCGTCGCCGACGCCGACCTCGTGCTGGCGATCTACAACCCGGCGTCCCGGTCGCGCACCGGGCAGATCGCGACCGCGCGGCAGGTCCTGCTCGAGCACCGCAAGCCCGACACCGTCGTCGTCGTCGGCCGCGACGTCGGCCGCACCGAGGAGTCGCTCACCGTGACGACGCTGGTCGAGCTCGACCCGGCCACGATCGACATGAAGTGCCTGCTCATCGTGGGCGCCGACTCCACGCGCGCCGGCCGGGCGGGCGTCTGGACGCCGCGGTTCGTGGAGGGCTGATGGCCGTCCACTTCGTCGGTGCCGGGCCCGGCGCGGCCGACCTGCTCACCGTGCGGGCCACCCGGCTCCTCGCCGAGGCGGACGTCGTGCTCTACCCGGGCACCTACGTCGACCCGGAGGTCCTCGGCCACGTCAGCCCCGGGGCCGAGCTGGTCGACACGCAGCACCTCGACCTCGACCGGATCACCGAGCGCCTGACGGTCGCCCACCGCGCGGGCAAGGACGTCGTCCGCCTCGCCTCGGGCGACCTGTCGGTCTACTCGGCGCTCGCCGAGCAGACCCGGCGGCTCGACGCCGCCGGGGTGCCGTGGGACGTCACGCCGGGCGTGCCGGCCTACGCCGCCGCGGCGGCCGCGGTGGGCCGCGAGCTGACCGTCCCGCTGGTCTCCCAGTCGGTCGTGCTGACCCGCACGCAGGCCCGCTCCACGGCGATGCCCGCCACCGAGTCGCTGTCCGCGTACGCGGCGACGCGCGCGACGCTCGTGCTGCACCTGGCGATCACCCGGACGCGCGAGCTGATGGCGGAGCTGGAGCCCGAGTACGGCCCCGACTGCCCCGTCGCGGTCGTCCACCGCGCGAGCCAGCCCGGCGAGCTCGTCCTGCGCGGCACGGTCGCCACGATCGCCGACGCCGTCGAGGCGGCCGGGCTGCGGCAGGCCGCGGTCATCCTCGTCGGCCGGGCGCTCGCCCCACGGCCCGGTGGGGAGTCGTACCTCTACGACGCCCGCCGCGACCGGCGCCGGGCGACGCCAGGTCAGCCACGCGCGTAGGCCCACTGGGTGACCGACCGGGCGGGCGTCCAGCCCGTGAACGAGCCGATCGGTGCCGCGCTCTCGACAGCGATGCGGGTCAGCTCCCCGCCGTGGTCCCGGTAGAGACGGGCCAGCAGCTGCTCGGTCTCCAGGGTGACCCCGTGGACGACGAGGCGTCCGCCGGGCCGGAGCGCCGCCAGGCACGCGTCGACGACCCCCGGCGTGGTGGCGCCGCCGCCGACGAACACCGCGTCGGGAGCGGGCAGGCCGAGCAGCGCACCCGGGGCGGCGCCGTGGACGACGCGCAGCCCGGGCACCCCGAGGCGACCGGCGTTGCGGGCGATCCGCGCCGCCCGCTCCGGGTGGGCCTCGACCGCCGTCGCGGAGCACGTCGGGTGGGCCCGCATCCACTCGATCCCCACCGAGCCGGCTCCCGCCCCGACGTCCCAGAGGTGCGCGCCGGGCACCGGCGCCAGCCGGGCCAGCGCGGACGCGCGCAGGTCGCGCTTGGTGAGCTGCCCGTCGTGCTCGAACAAGGCGTCGGGCAGCCCGGCCACCCAGGCGCCGTGCAGCGGGCCGTCCAGCTCCAGCCCGATGACGTTGAGCCGCGGCGAGACGGCCGACCAGGTGCCGGCCGTGCCGTCGACCCGGGTGAAGCGGTCGGACCCCAGGTCACCGAGGACGTGCACGCGCGACGCGCCGTACCCGGCGTCGGTGAGCAGCCGCGCGATCTCCGCCGGCGTGTCCTCGTCGGAGGAGAGCACCAGCACGCGCCGGCCCGGCGCCAGCTCGCGCAGCACGAGCGCCGCGCTCCTGCCCACGACGCTGACGACCGCGCACGACTCGGCCGGCCAGCCCAGCTCGGCCCGCGCGAGCGCGACGGAGGAGACCGCCGGGTGGATCTCCACGCGGTCCTGGCCGAGCAGCTCGACGAGCGTCGACCCGATGCCGGAGACGAGCGGGTCGCCGGAGGCGAGCGCGACGACCGGCCCCTCCGTCAGCGTGGCGAGCAGCCGCGGCAGCCCGTCGCGCAGCGGCGTCGGCCACCGCTCCCGGCGCTGCCCGGGGCGCTCCGGCACGAGGTCGAGGTGCCGCCGTCCACCGATCAGCACGCGTGCGTCGAGCGCCAGCCGCCGCACGTCGTCGGTGATCCCGTTCCAGCCGCCGGCGCCGATGCCGACCACCGTGACCGTCGGTGGACGGGGAGGGCTCGTCGGCGCGGGCACGGCGTCGCACGCTATCGTGACCGCCCGTCACGAGGTGCCTTCGAGGCCGAGCCGTCGGAAACGGTGGGGCTGGCCGACGAGGAGAATCTGGGAAGCCGGTGAGACTCCGGCACAGGCCCGCTGCGGTGAATCAGGCCCCCGAGACCGGGGGACCCGACAAGTCCGAAGACCGGCCTCGGGACCGGACCACGTTCCATGGCGCAACCGAGCGGGAGCCTCGTATGCCGGTGCAGTACCCCTTCTCAGCCGTCCTCGGGTGCGAGGCCGACGCCCTCGACGACATGGGGCTGGCCCTCGTCCTGACCTCCATCGCGCCGGAGATCGGCGGCGTGCTCGTCCGCGGCGAGAAGGGGACGGCCAAGTCCACCGCCGTCCGCGCGCTGGCGGCGGTGCTGCCCCCGATCGAGGTCTACGCGGCCGACCGGTTCTCGGTCGACCCGGCCGACGCGTCGGCGGTCTCGCCGGACGGCCCGTTCGACGCGGACGCCGAGGTGGTCACCCGTCCCGTGCGTCTCGTCGAGCTGCCCGTCGGAGCCACGGAGGACCGCGTCCTCGGCTCCCTGCACCTCGGGCGCGCGCTGTCCCAGGGCGCCGTGGAGTACGAGCCCGGCCTGCTCGCCCGGGCCCACCGCGGCATCCTCTACGTCGACGAGGTCAACCTGCTCCACGACCACCTCGTCGACCTCCTGCTCGACACCGCGGCCATGGGCCGCGCCACGGTCGAGCGGGACGGCGTCTCCGTCGAGCACGCCGCGCGGTTCGTCCTCATCGGCACCATGAACCCCGAGGAGGGGGAGCTGCGACCCCAGCTCCTCGACCGCTTCGGCCTCACCGTCGAGGTCACGGCGCCGCGGGAGCCGGCACGGCGGGCCGACGTCGTCCGGCGCCGGATGGCGTACGACGCGGACCCCGCGGATTTCGCGGCGCGGTACCGCGCGGCCGACGAGGCACTCACCGCGCGGATCGAGAGCGCTCGCGAGCGGGTCGGCAAGGTGCGGCTGACCGATCCCGCCCTGCTGACGATCGCCGAGGTCTGCGCCGCGTTCGAGGTCGACGGCCTGCGCGCCGACATCGTCACCGCGCGCACCGCGGTGGCCCACGCGGCGTGGGCCGGGCGGGACGAGGTCACCACCGCGGACATCCGGCGGGCCGCGCTGCTGGCGCTGCCGCACCGGCGGCGCCGCAAGCCGTTC